>NZ_JBBMEI010000056.1:0-22421 GCF_040096655.1 Blautia intestinihominis
TTGTATGTCCTACAAATAAGATAGCACATTTTGTTGAAGTTTCTTTATATTTTATTTTATCTAGCACAACAAGTTAAATTATCATTTTCATCATCGCTATTTACCATTTCTACCATTGTTATCTTCTCTGTCTGCTGTGAACTTGGCATTTTTTTAATATTAGCCAAGAATCGCGAATCAATACATATATCAACATCAGGAAATAAATCCTCCATGCTTATTCCTGACAGCTCTGAAAGAAATTTTGCCTGCGTACCTGTAAACTGATACTCATATTTACGACAGATTCTCCGATATTGTTTAGCTGAAATTCCCAAGTAACCTGCAAGTGTTTCCTGTGTCCAACCAGCCATTTTACGCCAGGATTCCACAAGCTTTCCAACATCTTCTTGAGTTCGCTTCCCACAGCCAGATGACATTATAACCACCTCCTTCTTGAACAGATTTTCTATATTGTTGCCTTATAAATAAAGACAATTATAGCCGGACGAAATGATTGACATTTCTATTCCGGCTATTCCATACATAAAATCCGTTCCAGAAAAAAGTAGTGCTTACGTTTTCAGACTTTTATCCTGTATTACCTTCACAAAATAATTTTCCTGCGTTTATCGTCAACACGTAGCTGCCTCCTGCCAAGTACTTTATCAGCAGAGACTTTCCCCCAACTACCGTTATCATTTCGTTGTTTACCGTTATATAATTTTCAAGTGTATCTTTTCTTGAAACAGTTACTCCTACAACGCTGATAACGATCTGGTCACTTGCTATCATACGCACCGTTTCTCTTATCGCATTTTTATCCATAGTAATTTCTCGCATTCTTTTCGTCTCTCCAGCCACTATACTTGCTGGAAATTGTTCTTATTTTACATATTTTTCATACAAATTTAATATATCTATTGCAAAAAAACCTTGACTGGTTTTTCTCCGCATGATATACTAATGCATGTTGTATTTGACAACTTTTTCTATATGTTCCTCAAAAAGAGGAAAAGAGAATCTGGGTTGAAGGTTCAGATCTAAAGTTACTCAATAGAAGGGCATTCATATTTGAGCCGCAACTAATGTTATGTACAACATGATATAGTACCGATAAAAGCCGACACCAATCCTATTATTTCCAAGTGCCAATTGGATATAGACCAGTAGGATGATGTCGATTTTGTCTGTCTAAGCGTTTTTAGATCTACTCTCGTGCCAAGGGAGTAGGTCTTTTACATTATAGCATTGCTACCATTTATTGTCAATATGCACTATAACCAATGTGTTATGGTGTCTTTTTTTGTGCAAATTGCATTATTTTACATGTCTATTCATTAACAACGCATATCCTTTCTTTTACATTATTTTTTTGTGCAATATTTTGCAATTTTATTATTTTCTTTTCTAAGCACATATGGTATCATATATTTAACCAATAAATGTCACTTTCTCAGAAAGGAGTCCTACCTTATGAACAATCAAGAAATTCTTCGCAAAATCGTCAATTACATTGAGAATGTTATGAAGGAAAAATCTTTAACCTCTCGTGATCTGGCTGATATTTGCGTCAAGAAAACCGGGAAAATGTCTCCAAGAACTATCGACAACATGTTTAAAACCCCTTCCTCTACAACTTTATCCACTTTGTTAAAGGTCTGTGATGGATTAGACTTAAACCTCAACGCTGTATTTCATTCTATTGAAATCGCAAAAACGTCAGCAGAAAATGGACAGCAACGGTTCATCTTCGACATCGAGCATCCAGCATATAATGGCTACACTGGAAATTATCATGTATTCTTTCTTCCAACCTCTGCTTATCCAGAAGATCATTCAGGTCAAACACTGGTTCATGGAACACTTCGTCTGGGAGATTTTAATTCTATGCATGAATGCTCCGCTATACTTGACATTGATTCTGGCGATTTTACAAATGAAGGTACCCCATTTTCTAAGCACTATGAGGGAACTTTAGTTTATTCATCTAACAGCCAAATGTTCTGCAGACTTGTTTGTAGCAAATATGGAGATATGTGGTTCATGGTTTTTAACCACGGCAATCTCAATAACAAAGAACTTGCCTGCGTTATCGGCTGTGCTGCAACTGCCTCATCCGGGCGTTATCGTCATCCTGCGATACACCGATTCTGTTTGTGCAATATGCAGCAATATCCAGAAATTGATTCCGATACCCGTACACTCATCGAAGGGCTTCTTCGGATACAGGAAAAGCATATCTGGATAAAAAAGAAAACTTTAAACGAACTTCTTCTTCATAATAATTTTGATCCAGACTTTCGACGAAACCTTGAAAATTACTTAAATATTGCCACTGAGTACTATGCACTGCCAAAAAATACATTGAAGGAAGACATTCCTCTTTCTACCTCAGTAAAAGAACTTGCCAAATTATGTAATGAATCAAATCTGGAAAAGACCTTCCACATCTTGAACGAAGATGATCGGGAACTGTCATGTATTTTAAAGAGTTGCCTTGCAGCTCCTCCAGCACCAGCGACTCCATCAGAAGCAGAATAACAAAAAAGGAGCCAGGAACATCCACTTCTATGTGTAAATGTTTCTGACTCCTATTAGTCCTTCGCTTAATACCAATTTATTAAACGGTCACGATATTCTTTTTTACTTCATATACAGTTAAAGTTCCGTCTTTCTTGCGTCTCACTTCCGCATTATTCCCCCGATCTGTAATCGCACTGATTACAGCCATCAAATACAATGCTCTCTCTGTCTGTCCCACTAAATCTGTACTTTTTTGTTCACAAATCTTTTTCAAATCTGATCTCATCTCCAGTCCTCCAAGCAATATAATATCACTCAAACGGATAAGGGAAAGAAAACCGCTGATGAGTTTCTGATAAGCCATCCCGAAACAGTACTTAACTGTTGCTTACCATATAGATTCTATCCAAAGGATCAGTGCTGACCTCCTGTTTCCTCCTGACATTTATGATTATACTATCAGAACATATGTTCGTCAATCCCTAATTTTATTTTTCATAAAAAAATTGATTATCATGCTTCCGATCATACAACCAAGTCCATTATGAATCATATCATCCCATTCAAATAATCCACGCATAAATACCAACTGGCTTGTTTCTATTACCGCTGATACCAGAACTCCAAACAATAATGCTCGATACCATTTCACTTTATGATTTGCAATTATCGGTAATAATGCTCCGGCCGGAAGCAGCAATATACAGTTCAATAAATTTTCTTTTAGCAATTCCCAGTCTTTGTATTTAAAAATTGCCTTCCATGACCAGAACGGTACCAATTCATACTGGCGAACAGTACTTGTCCTAGTAAATACCGTAGATCCAAACACAATTCCAAGAAATATTACCATCATCACAACAGCCATTGCCTGCATTGTATTAATCTTTTTTCTACATACACATCCTGCTACCACAATAACTGTCAAAAGCAGCAATACGCTGAATGCCAATATCTCATATTTTGACCACTTTTTATTATACGTTGTCCATATCTGGTAAATATCCATTCTATTCCCTTTCAGTTTTGATCAGATCAAACCGTAAAAATATCGGGTACAGATAACTCGCTCCAAAAACCTTTAATTTCTTCGGTCCGTTTACATTTCTCTTCATCTCCATCGTTTCTTTCAGAGCAATATTTACACTGCTTCTGGTTATTGATTTCTTTTTCCGGTCAATCAGGATTTCATTTCCATTGACCGTATAACGAAATCTTAATCCCTTTACAGTCGTAAAAGAATAGCCTGAAAACAATTTTAACGTCTCCCATAAATGATTTTCCAGTAATTCATATGATTTACCGATGCAGCAATGCAGTTTTTCAACAGCCTGTTTTCTTTTCCGGTACACTCTACACCTCTCTGCATACAGGCTTAATTCATCCGCATTGTATATCATTTTTGTATACGGCAAATAGGAATGAACCGAAGATCTGCTCAAACCAGTCTCCTGCATAATCTCTGAAATATTTTTTCCATTTTCTCTTAATGAAATAACCTGCTCACTAAGCTCAGTATGATACACACCCGCCGTAATTAATATTTTACGTGTCTTCATTAAGGTAATGCTGAACTGCTCTGATATTTGCCGTAATGAATTTGCTGATCCATCGCCTGCTCCAGACATATATGCTTCAGCAATACAGTTCGTAAACTGTTCCATTATCTTTTCCGAATTATATTCTGGTTTCCTTTTTGGTCTTCCCATTTCTGTTCACTTTGCTCCGTCGATACTTTTTATAATTATTCTTCTCTCGTTCATATTCATCCCAGGCATCTACCGCCTCTATGCCAGCCATCCATAATATCAAAGTGTCAGCTCGAAAAGCCAGCCCTAATTGCTTTATTATAATTGCTTCTGGTAACAGAGATAGTATAAAAATCATCAATAGCATCATTGCTTTAAAAAATTTTATAAAATCTCTACGCATACGTTTCCTCAAAAAAGAATATATCAGAACATAAAATATGATTACTCCTGCTTTAATCCAGACCTTCATTCGTTCTCCTTTTTTCGTGTCAATCCAATCATTCGATAACCAAACGAGGGGTACAGAGTAATCTCCCCTCGCCCTCGTTTCTCCCCATGAGAAAGGGAGATAGACTATTATATTACCGTTACTACAAAATATGTAAAAAACCAGTACCAATTTTTGATTTCTTATATATTTTCTGTCATGATTCATTAGTAATATCAATTTCAATCGAATTTCCCCAACGATCCCTTGCCTTTATCAACAATGTGCCACTAATAAATGAAAATTCCTGAAATTTATTAGAATATTCTAAATAATAGTCTCTCTCAAATTGTGCATCCCCTTCTATATATACATGTGCATCATTTGTACTTATCTCTGGAATTATATTTAATATTCTATTATATTGGTTCTTTCCACAGGAAGAAATTAATACACGTGCTCTATGCATATATTTGTTTTCTTCTCTGTAATACATATAATCGCAAATTGCTTCCTGTGAATCTGCCTGATCTGCAAGGCTCTTGAATCTTGCCATATTCCTTATTCCTCCCATTAATCTTCCAATGCAGCACACTCTAGGCATTTACCATTAAAATCATTGTAAACTGATAGTGGTTTCCCGCATTCCGAGCATGTCGTATATGCTTCCGGATCTGGTTCCGGTTCGTATTGATAATCTTTATACACTACTTCTGAAAGATCACCTTCTTCTATTTCCGCACTTGCATAATCGTCATCTTCTTCATAGTCAATCAATAAATCAGCCTCTCGGCATACAAGCACACTAATTTCACCTTTCACCTCATGATAAAATGGTTCAGATAATATTACAGCTTTTGTATCTTCATCTCTGCCCCAATAATCATGAGAATACCCTGACAAGCATACCGAATAATTTAACCTGTAATATATTGTGTTTCCATCCCTTGATTCAATTTCATATCCTAAAAACTCACAATCTTCTAAATCCCAAGATTCAATTCCTTCAGTTCCTACATATGTTACCGTGTCATTCACGTACTGAGTACCTGAGAAAATAAGATCATCTAAAATATCATCAAAGACTTTTTCCTGAATATGCGATATGTAACTCTTATCCGTAAGATTCATTGCCAGCCCAATCGCATCAGCTTTTTCTATATTATAACTATTTGCAACTGCTGTGTAAAAATCTGATGATATAAATGGTATCAATTTTAGCGATTCCAGCTGAGTTCCCTGATTCTGATTTGCCCTAATTTTTGTTTCCTTTTCAAACTCTGTAATCAACTCGCCTCGAAACAGATACTGTCCCTTCTCATCAATCGTCCACCAGTCTTCTTTCACGTCATCCGTTACAAGGACAATATTTTTTCTACTTTTTCTTGCATACTGAATGACTTCTTTCCACCAGATTAAATCACTATATTTTCTAATCCCGTCTTTTTTCTTTGCGTCCTTATATCCTGGAGGATTTTCTTTTTTATAACGTTTTTCGCCATCATCACATATACCATAGATTTCAGAGAGTTCCAGTGGAGCCATAATCTGTTGATTATTTTGTAATTCATCTAAAAAATCTTCAGGTAAATCAGAATTCCATGTATCATTTATCAGAGTAAGAACACTATGCTCATCAAAATAATCATCCAATAAAGAGGTTGCCTTATCATAACAAGCTCCAACAGAATTAAGTAATTCGTCAATTTCTGGAAAATTTCTTTTTTCCAATACAGCAATCGCATTCAAGACTTTCTTTTTATGATTCTCTATCATGGTTAGATTATCACTTATAGAATTTTTTATAGAAAGCTGTCTGTCTTTATACAGCTTTCTATTATGCCTTGAAAATTCTAATGCTACAACATATGGTATTCGAATAAAACTCTTTATTTTTTCTAAACATTTCAATGCAAAATCAGCATAGTCCGGAGAAAGTCGATATAATCCAAGCAATACATTCGTATCAACAACAATCAAATAGTCCTGTTCTATTAATTCATTTATCTTAACAAGTGGATTACTTTTCATATACCAACTCAACCTCCATCCAATTCATTTGCATTTTTTAGTCTCGACCATATAAGTCTCTTGTATAAACTTTATCTTTCACATCATCCAAACAACTGTCATATCTATTTGCAATAATTGCCTGACTCTGTTCCTTAAATTTCTCCAAATCATTTACAACCTTGCTACCAAAGAAAGTACTTCCATCTTCCAGTGTTGGTTCATAAATGATAACAGAAGCTCCTTTCGCTTTGATTCGTTTCATAACTCCCTGTATTGAGGACTGACGGAAATTATCTGAATTAGATTTCATAGTAAGACGATATACGCCAACCACAACTTCTTTCTCCAGAGTAGCATCATAAGTATTCTCGTCCTCATATGCATAATACCCAGCTTTCTGAAGAACCCGATCTGCAATAAAGTCTTTTCTGGTTCTGTTAGACTCAACGATTGCAGACATCATGTTCTGCGGAACATCTTCATAGTTTGCCAAAAGCTGCTTTGTGTCTTTCGGTAAGCAATATCCACCATATCCAAATGACGGATTGTTATAATGAGAACCGATTCTAGGATCAAGGCACACACCATTAATGATCTGCTGTGTATTAAGTCCTTTCATCTCTGCATAAGTATCCAGTTCATTAAAATAAGAAACTCTGAGTGCCAAATATGTATTCGCAAATAATTTTACTGCCTCTGCTTCTGTGAATCCCATAATCAGAGTATCAATATTCTCTTTAATAGCCCCTTCCTGCAGTAATCCAGCAAATGTATTCGCAGCCTTTACAAGTCTAGCATTTTCAATATCTGTTCCTACAATAATTCTTGATGGATACAGATTGTCGTATAGTGCCTTTGACTCACGTAAAAATTCCGGGCTAAAGATAATATTATCACAGTGGAATTTTTCTCTGATACTTGCAGTATAGCCTACCGGAATGGTTGATTTAATCACCATAATTGCATCCGGATTATATTCTATAACCAACTTTATTACGGCTTCTACTGCTGACGTGTCAAAGAAATTTTTCTTACTATCATAATTTGTTGGAGCTGCAATTACAACAAAATCTGCATCTTTATATGCTTCTTCTGCATCTAACGTAGCTGTCAGATTCAATTCTTTTTCCTTTAAATATTTCTCAATATATTCATCCTGAATAGGACTGATTCTTTTATTAATCTTCTCAACTTTCTCTGGAACAATATCTACTGCCATTACCTCGTGATTTTGAGATAATAATGTAGCAATAGAAAGTCCTACATATCCTGTTCCTGCAACTGCAATTTTCATATCGAATCTCCTTTTTCTACAAATTCATTTTGTTCATAATTGACTCTTTTATATCTTTTCTAAAGCAAAGAATATACAAACCTGTCAATATACAATATATGAGTCCTCCCACTATCAGTTCTAATCCCAATTCAATTAACGATGCTTTTCCCATCATATCAACATATTTAATACCTAGCATCATTAAAAATCCAATCAAAATAAATGGAATCAGCTCTTTTAATATTTCTGTTGCCTTAACAAATTTCCGACAAATAACCATTTGTACTAGTAATCCAAAGATTTCTGCTGATACAGAACCAACCACTGCACCATAAACACCTATAATTGGAATTAAAAGTACACTTAAAATCAAATTAATAACTGCATTAAATATTATGCAAATGTTAAATTGCTTATCCATATGGTTAGGTATCATATATTGTGTTCTTATAATATCGCCTGCTCCTACAATATAAACAAGCGGTGCCATATATGCCATTATTTTTCCACATATTTTGAACGATTCACCATAATATACTATAGAGAATGTATCCGCAATCCCCATCAACCCAAATAAAGAAGCCATACCCAAAAATGAAGTAATAAAATACGAATATTTAATATATTTTTTTTGACCAGCAACATTACCTTCAGCAGCCAACCTACATGCTCTTGGAAACATAACTGTTCCAGTTACTCCTATTATAGTTTTGGGTACATTTACAATTTTGTTTGAATATTCATAAAAAGCAACATTCTCTTTTGTGCTCATTATTCCTAACAATGTTTTATCAAACACTGTATACATAAATGATGCGATTACAGATATTGAGAAAACAAGTAACGGTTTTATATGTTTCCTAACATCTTCTTTTGTAAACTTAATCGGTCTAACAGCTTTCACAGCTTGCGGAATCATAATTGCCTGACCAATTAATATACTAGTTGCATTTATAAATGCATATATTCCCAAATCATTCGGCTGTTTCACAAATATAAACACACAAATACATTCAAATATTTTTATTAATGCATTTTTTATTACGACACTCTTAAAATTCTCAAGTCCATAAAACAACCAAGTAATATCAAATATTGCCGATGCCACATATAACAGTTCAATAGTAAATATAGTTTTATTATCTTTTATAAAAAAAACTACGAATGCCAAGTATATCAATAAAGAAATTATAGATACTATAATATGAACTGTGAACAAACTCCAAAATGATTTTCTTAGTTTTATATCGTCATTCGCATTTTCTGAAATAATGCGCTGTCCATGCCTTGCTATTCCAAGCATAGACATAGCAACAAAATATGCCGCTATAGAATTTGCATATGAAAAAACTCCCAGTGCTGTTTCTCTAAGGGCTCGTGATAAATAAGGTGCTAAAACGAGTGGAATTACCAATATCAATATTTGATACGCATATTGGAAAAAAAAATTTTGCGAAATACTCTGTTTACGAATCATTTTATTTTTTCCTCTCTTGATCTATTGGAAGTTTCCAATAATCCCCAAGAACTTTATCGTATTTTTCTGGAACTATTGGATCTAAACCACTTCCATTTGTAAATGTCATTTCGCCAAAATATATTTTACCATCTACATTATACAGATCCACTCTAACATGTGAAAATCCTTTTGATAAAATTGTCGCTATCTCAACCATCTTGTCAAAGTTTTTAGGTTTTGGAATCTCATGACTTGCAATTCCATATGTTGCTTGAGTCCATGGTTGTAATTCCCATTTCATATTAAATACCGTTCTAGTATGTTTTGAAAAACGTCCTAAATCAACCCAACAAAAATATGGTTTCCCATCAAAACATAAAAATTTATAATCTTGTAATTCCCCCAAATCAGTTTCTAAATATTTTTCAGCAATAATCTTTCGTGGGATTTTTCTATAATGTAACTGTAAACTATTCGTAAAAGCATAGTCAATTTTCATCCAGTCATCAAACATTCTTTTCGTTCTTTTTATATTAAGTTTTTCTTTATCTTTTACAATTAAATTTGTTCCAGTTCCATGATTAGTTTTTAAAACAAATTGATCCGGTAATGAATTAAAATCTATATCATCAAAAGAATCCCATACTCCTATCAGTGGAATCAAGTAGTCATTTCCAATTTTATTTTCAATCCACTCTCTGACACGATATTTATCCGCCAATACTGTTTTCATTGGATTTTTATCATATATTTTTTCCCATTGCATTTTTTCTGTATAAGTTTGTAAATTGTCCCAATCTAAACTATGACCTAAAACTTTTAGATATTCATTTTCTATCAATTCAGCATATTCATCTTCTGGTACATTTTCCATTTTTTTTATTTTTTTTAATATCTTCATCCGCTGAGTATGCTGATAAAAATCATATAATCCTGGAAACTGCTTTTTTAATGTATCAAACAAATTATTTCCCTCCTCGTCTATCTTTATATCTAATTTGCAACGATTTCTGTTTCTTCAATAAAATTATTTCTACAAATCGCCAACAATAACCATAAAACTGCATCGAAAAAATAGGATTCTGCAAGTCCATTAATAAGCAAACATATTAAAATAGTTACAAACAAATATGCCTCTTTGTATATTTTACAAACTCCGTAAATATTTTTTAATGATTTTTTTATACTCCAAATTAATATAAGTAATCCCATAATTCCTAATTCACCGAAAGCTTCCAAAAAAGTATTATGAGAATGTGCATAATCCCATCCAATCAACGACATAATAACTTGACGACTACACTCATGACCTGGTCCGTATCCTATTTTCCAATATCCATTTTTTATTATATATGGAATTAGTGATTCATAAATTAAGCTTCTACGTGAACCACCTGATGCTATAATTTCTGCAACACTAAACCTGCTTGTATCAAGACCAGTCAAAATAAGCACAAGATACATACCTCCTAACGCCACAGTACCTGCAATAGCTAATTTAAACATGGTTCCTGTTAATCGCCCGTTTTTTTTGGCATAAATAATTACCACAATTGCACTTGCCAAAGCAAAAGCCAACAAAGCACCTCTTGAGCCACTTAAAAGAGCTAGCATAACAACTATTGCACACAAAACTAAATTTTTTCTCATTTGGGCTTTATTAAGAAAAGCAGTCATTAATAATATACACCCTAACTGTGCACATGACATTCCAAATGTATTTGTATTCACACTATTTGCTATTGTTAATCTTCCATCAATCAAAGATCCTTTTATTAATACGCTCAAAAGATACCCAACAACCATAATACTGGCTGTTTTAGGCAACATTTCACAAATCACAGATATTTTCAATCTTATAAAATTACCAACTACCACTGATAATAACAGCAAATATAATAACCTAAATAATCCGTTAAAATAATGAAATGGCGATTCTATGTAAGACCAACAAGCTAATACACCTAACATAATTATTAGTATTAAATTATTAGCATTGAACTCCAACTTTCCTTTATATAAGAATAAAACTCTTGCCATAATCAATATCAGCAATATTGTATATATACTAAATATTTCTTCATATGCTCCAGTAAAATAATAAGATATTGTTGACAACAATAATGATATTACAACAAAATGTTCAATTGAGTTTATAAATGGTAATGCCAAAACAAAATATAGTATAAACATTACTATGTTGAAATCTGAAATAAAAAGCGAAATTAAAAGAATCATTATAACATATATATAAGACCACCAATCCATAAAGTGTTTACTTCCAATTTTCATCACTCAATTTCCTCCTGAATGTTCTATTAATCAATACTACTTACATATAAAATGTTTTTAATAGAACATTCTATACAACCGATACGACAATCTATCATCAAATAATTACTGCAATCTACGAAAAGCATCTAAACCACCATTTTTTTCAATAATTATTTTAATATGCATAATTAATATTGCCAGATTGATATGTCGCTTTTTTAGTAATGTAAATATAATTTTCTGATAACGACCTAACGATAAAGGCATAAGAACTTTTAATACTTGTGATCGTTCAATTTGTTTTCTAATCCATTTTAGACGATTTCTACTACTTAATTTCATCTTAGGTGAATAAGACAGCTCAAAAGCTTTAATCATATTGCAAATATATTCATGTTCTACAATTTCCTTAGTCTTTCTATCTTTCTCATTCCAAGTTAATATTGTTTCTTTTCTTGTCTGATACAACCCAATTACAGCATCCACATAATCAACCGGATACTTATCCCATTCTTTTTTCAAATCATTTAAATAATGATTGTATAAAATCGCTTTAATAAAATGAATATTTTTCACATAGCACATATAGCGACTTATAAAACCTTCATCTTGGTGTCGTCTTAAAGAGGGGTATCTTATAGAATGTTTTCTAATTACATTCAAGTCAAAAAATTTATTCCACGGTGCACCTTGAATACCATATCTTCTTGTTGAAACCACATAATCTGAATAATCTTGGCGCACATCTTCACCATTTCTTTTCATATCCGGATATTGTTTTTTCAATACTACATTCCCTTTAGCATCAATACTTTGATAACCAAATACAACTAAGTCATATCTCCCATTTTCCATTGCATCGACTAAAATGCCAATCGCATCTTCTTCTAATTTGTCATCAGCATCAGGAAAATAAATATATCGACCAGTTGCTTTTTCAATTCCTGTATTTCGTGCCGGCCCAGACCCTCTATTCTCTGTATGATATACTTGAATTCTACTATCTCTCTTTTGTAATTTATAGCATACTTCAAGACTATTATCCCTTGATCCATCATCTACTAATACTATTTCAATATTATAATATTTTTGCTTCAGTAATGAATCAACACAAACTTCTAGGCTGTTTCCCATATTATATACAGGTACAACAATGCTCACTAATTCTTCTATCATCACTTTTCTTTCCTTTTTATAAATTTCCAATCTTCTTTACATTTAGCAGCACTAAGCGCTTCTTTACGTTTCATAGATTGATTTCCCTTGCATTTAAGCTCATCCCAAGTACCAATTTTTCTTGCCGGATTTCCACCTATAATTATATTTTCTTCACCAAAACTATTACATACTACACTACCACTAGCAACTATAATATTATTAGCTAATGTGCAGCCATACATTATCGTAGAATTTTGACCTAAAAAACAATTATCCCCAATTGAAATATATCCAAACAAGTTAACATATTGTGGCGAAATCTTCGATATACTATTGTCATGTGTTACAAATGTAACATTTCCAGATATAGTAACATTTTCGCCTATCCTAACTAAATATGGTTCAGATGTCATTATATTACAGCAAATGTTGCACCCCCCCCGATCTCCATACCTACTTTTCTAAAATATTTATTAATTACTTCTTTATCATTTCTCTTTATTTTAAATTTGACTTTTGCTAGTAAATATCCAAATTCTTTCATGATTTTTCCGCCTTATTCCTTATTCTATATATTTAGCAGGAACTCCTACTATTGTTTTTCCTTCTTGATAAAAATCTTTATTTACAACCGCATTTGCTCCTATTTTTATTCCATTTGCTATTCTAATTTTCCCAAAAATTTTAGCTCCAGGTCCAATATAGACATTATTTCCTATTTGCGGTGAACCTGTTCCTATATTAACGCATACATGCAAACGACAATTCTCTCCTATTTTTGCTTCATGATTAACAACAATAGTGCCAATATGTGAAATACTTAATCCTTTCTCAAAGCAATTAAGTCCGATTGAAAATCCACACATTAATCCCAATATATTCCATATCGATTTACAATATGTGCCTGCTATTTTATGAAGCACCCCCCCGATACATTATTATAATATTCACTTTTTCGCAAATATATCTCATATCGCCATACAATATCTCTTATTTTGGGTTTTTTATATTCATATCCTAAGTGAATTCGATCAGCTTCCATATATTCTCGTAAATCTGCTTTTGATTGAATCATAAATACCTCCCGATAATTTCAATTATTCAAACTTATCTTTTACAAATCTGGACAATCTTCAAAATAGTTTTTTTCAATGCTAATCTACACGCTTTTGGACTTTTTAATATTGCTTTACAATACATTATCCCCTGAATCTTGTCTCCATTTTTTAAACATACATATCCCAATTCATATTTATGCATTGCATAAATACATTTTCGGTCTTTATCACTAAGTGAATCCATTATTGGTTTTATAGATTTAAAAAACGCTTTTTTGTATTGAATTAATTTATGAGCATCTGGTCTGTTCTGAGTATCTGAAACATCTACACAATGCAAATATTGATTTACTTCTTTTAATTTATATTTTGATGTAAAGTCTACTAAAAGCTGCAAATCTTGATGTCTCAACAAGTTTTCATCGAAATATCTAGTTGTATCAAAATAGTCATGTCTCATAAGCAATGTGCCAGTTGCAACATCTGACATAAGATTTAATATATCTTTATAAATATATCCGTCTCTATATTTCTTTGTTTTTCCTATAACATTTCCATTCTGATCATACAATGTAAACTTACATGACACCGCTCCCCAACTATCATCAAGAGACTTTAGTTCTTTTACCTGTTCTTCCAGTTTATTCAGTTCCCACCAGTCATCATCATCCAAAAAAGCAATATACTGTCCTCTTGCCTGGCGAATACCTACATTTCTTGCAACTGCGCCATTAATATGTTTATCCTGAAGAATCAGATGGAATCTTTCATCATTCGAATATTTCTCTACTCTTTTTTTCAACAATTCCGTATATTCATCAAATGGCTCATTATCATTTACTAGTAACAATTCTAAATTTTTATATGTCTGATTCAATACACTGTCTATTGCTCTGAGTAATTTTTCTGAGCGCTTGTAAGTCGGCATAATAACACTGACAAGACCTTCTACATACTTCATGATACTTTTTTCCTCGCAAATGTTCTAAATACCCAACCTCTTAGCTTGTTAGGCATCAATTTTTGAATAATCAACCTCTTAGTTACATTTTTTATATATGTCGAATGATTAATCATCTTATTCTTCAGCATATAATCCTGAAGTCCTTTTTCACTCTCAAAATACTTTGAACCTCCTCGTCGTTGATACATTTCTTCACCGACCCGAACATTCACAAGCACGCTTCCTGTATTTGCGAATACTGCTCCATTTAACCACATTCTTATCCATAGATAATAATCTTCATTCCAAAACCAATCTTGGTATCCGCCAGCACTTTCCACTGCTTTCTTTTTATACATGACTGAAACATGATTCATAGCACAACGTGTTTTCATATATTCTCTTATAGATTCGTTAGATAATGGAACAGATCTTTTCCCAACAATATTATTTTCTTCTCCGATAAATTCTGTTATATCTCCTCCCACAATATCTATCTCAGGATTTATTTCAAAATATTTTAATTGTTCTTCAAATCGTGTAGAAACAGACACATCATCGCTGTCCATTCGAGCAATTAGTTCATGAGTTGCATTTTCAACTGCGATTTTTAACGCATTTCCCAAGCCACCATTTTGTTCTAATCGTATAACATTAAATACTTCATACTTTTTTTCATATTTATTAATAACATTATTTATCTCGTTACTTACCGGGCCATCCACAACTAATACAATTTCATTTGGTTTAATCGTTTGCTCATCAGTAATACTACTAAGTGCTCTATCAAAAAAATCGGGATTATCACTTTTATATACTGACATAGCCACGGAAAAAGGTACATGATGATTTCTATCTACTTTAACATCTTCTTTAACATCACTTTCCTGATTTAAAATTTTCTTTGCTTTCATTTGTTTATTATTGTAATCTTCTTGACTCACCTTTCCATTATTCAATAAATAGTCACCAAAGTCTTCTGCTGTTGCCATATCTCCATCTGTAATTCCCTCCTGCTTAATAAAAGCAGTTTTTACAGTTTTTAAGATAATACCTAAATCTTCTAACAATGACACATTTTCTATGTACTTCAAATCCCAGTCCAATTTATCTTCCCACTTAATTGCATTTCTTCCATTCACCTGCGCCAATCCACTCAACCCTGGTTTTGCAGTGTGACGCATACGTTGTTCCTTTGTCATAAACGTAAGATCTCTGACCAGTTGTGGACGCGGACCACAAACCGAAAGTGTCCCATTTAAAATATTAAAAGTCTCTGGAAGTTCATCAAGACTTGTACTTCTAAGCCACTTGCCAAATGAGGTTAACCGCACCTCATCTGGCAAAAGCTCTCCATTTTCGTCTCTTTCGTCTGTCATAGTACGAAATTTATACATTTTAAAAATAGTTTCTTTGCCATCTTCTCCAATCAGACCTGGACGGTCCTGAGTAAACAATACCGGACTTCCAAGTTTGAATCTGACAAGAATTGCAACACCTATATATAATGGACTAAAACATATAATCGCTGCTGATGCACAAACAATATCTATTGCTCTTTTAACGTATTTCTCATAAAATCCCATTTCACGTGTCGGAATTGCTTCTATGCTTTCAGCTTTATAAGAGGTTTTTTCCGCTTTTTTCTTCATAATCCAAGTCACTACCGCTGTTCCAGCAACAATAGATGATGCTATAATTCCAACTACTTTTTTCTTTGACACTATAATCTCTCCCACAATATATTTCTACTCAAAACAAGCTCTAATCACTTCAATAATTCTATCCTGCTGCTCCGCAGTCATTTTATTATCACTTGGCAGACATAATCCTCTTGCAAAAATATCCATTCCTACATCAGCTGCACCACCAGCAATATACGCATTTGATCTTGCACGTCCATTACCATCTCTGACAACAAATGGATTTAAACGATAAATTGGCTGCATATGCATTGGTTTCCAAATCGGTCTGCCCTCTGCATTAATAGATGCAATTGCCTCCAGAATTTCAGTCGGACACGTTTTTCCGGCTTCTTTGACATAGCAGACATCCTGCTCTCCACGAACCTGTTTGCACATTGCATCTTCATCAACAATCAAGCAGGAAAGCCAGTAGTTTGGTTCTGAATTTTCCAGATCAATTGGGTTCATGGATACTGGCAAATCTTTTAATCCTTCTTTATATCTTTCGTAGATTGCTTTTTTCTGTGCAATATGTTCATCCAGATAAGGAAACTGTCCACGAACAACACCAGCAACCACATTACTCATCCGATAGTTGTATCCCAGTTCTTCATGCTGATACCATGCAGCATTTTCTCTCGCCTGAGTTGACCACTTACGAACCTTATTTGCTGCTTCTTCATCATCTGTCAGGAAGCATCCACCAGCACTACCAGTAATAATCTTGTTTCCATTAAAGGAAATCGTATTATACTTTCCAAATGTGCCAGTCTGTACTCCCTTATATGTAGCTCCCATAGATTCTGCAGCATCTTCTACCAGAATTGCATTATGTTTCTTGATAA
The DNA here is from genome assembly GCF_040096655.1 of Blautia intestinihominis. NCBI lineage: Bacteria > Bacillati > Bacillota > Clostridia > Lachnospirales > Lachnospiraceae > Blautia > Blautia intestinihominis. Next base: position 17,176 of record NZ_JBBMEI010000056.1, read on the forward strand.
CGGCATTTAATTCGTCTACTTTTCCTGGTGTTCCATAAAGGTGAGCAACTACTACTACCTACGTATCCGGATAAATTTCAAATGCTTTTTCAAGTGCCACCGGGTCCATATTCCATGTGTCATATTCCGTGTCAATGAATACCGGTTCACCGCCCTCGTAAACAACAGGATTTACAGTGGCATCAAAAGTCATATCTGAACAAAAAACTTTCTTTCCTTCCAATGCACCATGTCCAACTTTTGGCATACCATATGCTTCAATACCAGCTAATTTCATAGCAAGATGCAATGATGCTGTTCCGGCAGATAATGCAACTGCATGTTTGCATCCAATATATTCACATGCCATTCTTTCAACTTCGTTGATATTTTTTCCAACTGTGGACATCCAGTTTGTTTCATACGCTTCTTTCACATATTCAATTTCCGGACCATGCATAGTCGGACTGCTCAACCAAACCTTTGATTCAAATTTTTCAAAATTATTGTTCTCTTTAAACATATGTAATTACCTCTTTTATATCGCTCCATGTTGTGGTTATTCTTTATGCAATCTCTTTGTTTACCTCTTCTGGTGTCTTAAATGTTGGTACAACACTTCGGAGAGCTTCTTTTGCAATCAAATCATCACCTGTATCACAGGCATCTCTAAGAACTTTGATTTTTTTATAAATCTCTTCTTTATTTAAAGCTGTATCTCTTTCAATAAAAATCATACTATTATCCGTTTTATCCAGTTCCTCTGTCTTAACCAAAAGCTCCTCATACAGCTTCTCGCCCGGTCTTAATCCCGTTTCAATAATTTCAATTCCCTGTACACCAGACAGACGAATCATATTCTCTGCCAGATCCATAATCTTTACTGGCTGTCCCATGTCAAGAACAAACAGCTCTCCATTATTGGCAATCGCACCACTCTGAAGAACAAGCTGTGATGCTTCTGGAATTGTCATAAAATATCTGATGATTCGTTTATCTGTAACTGTAACCGGTCCCCCATTAGCAATCTGGCGTTTAAATAATGGAATAACCGATCCGGCACTGCCAAGTACATTTCCAAAACGAGTCGCACTGTATCTTACTTTTCCATGAGTACTTGCGCTTTGAACGATCATCTCGCACATTCTCTTAGTTGCACCCATTACGTTTGTCGGATTAACCGCTTTATCCGTGGATACCATCATAAAGCGTTCCGCACCATACTCCTCACAAAGCTCCACCAGATTCTGTGTACCAAATACATTGTTGTAAATGGCTTCTACACAGTTATGCTCCATCAATGGGACATGCTTGTGAGCGGCTGCATTGATAATGATCTGTGGATGATATTTTTCAAATACTCTTTCAAGAGCTTTTCTATGAGTGATGGAACAAATTTCAATCTGCAAATCCAGCTTATTTCCATATGCGATCTTCAATTCCTGCTGAACATCATATGCACCATTTTCATAAATATCTAAGATAATGATCTTCTTCGGATTCATCTTGGCCAACTGTCTGCACAGTTCTGACCCAATAGAACCGCCACCACCTGTGATCAGTACGACTTTATCTTTGTAATATGCATTGGTACGCTCATCCGAAACAACTAAAGGTTTTCTAAATAAAAGCTCCTCAATATCAAATTCTCGAAGATGACGTTTTCCTCCTGCCGCATACATAGTCGGATAATCATATACTTTTAATTTGTATCCCGCATTCTTGTAATACTCATAAAGAGTTTTCTTCTTTGCTGCATCCATTGATGGGATTGCAAAAATGATTTCCTGTACTTCAAATTCGCCTAACTTCTTAAAAGTTGCTTCCGTTTCAGACCAAACCGGAATGCCATGTATATCTCGTCCAACTTTTTCCTTATTAATATCAATAAAACATCTTGGTACATACGCTGCTTCTGAATTGTTCAAAAGTTCTTCTGCCAAACTCACACCAACTCGTCCAGCACCAATAATTGCAACTTTGATCTTCTGCACTTCTTTTTCATTTCCAGCTTCAATACCAGAAAATACATGCAATAATATAGAAAGAATTTTTCCTCTTGTTGTCTCCTGGTTTCCACATTTGTATGCATAGCGATACATCATGCGAAGCGCCAATGCTCCTAATAAATTCAAGCTAACCAATGAAAGTAATCTTGCAAATGTAATTTTTTGAACTGGAAGTAGGAGTTCCAGACATAGATACGCCACAAAAGCGATAGAGTCAGTAAACAGCAAGCGGATATAGCACTGAATCCCACCATATCTCCATACTTGCCCGTAAATTTTACCTATTAGACGTGCTGTGAAAATACACAAAACAGAAAGACCTACTTGTTGAAAGATCCCAACAGTTGATAATTTATCCATTCCTCCATATAACACCAGGAGTATAACTGCTACTAATGCATATACAATCAAATCATACCCGACAAGCGTCCAGCGTATGTTTGGCGTGTTATTTTGTTTTGCCTGTTTCATATCCATCTTTGTTTCATTTGTACTATTCATCGTGTACCCCCCCCCACGAAAATCAGGGCGGTTTCATCCTTCCTATAATTATTGAACCTTATCATTCCTTTGTTAATGACGTAAACAGAACACTTCCTTGTTCTGTGCTTGTGTTCATTGCAACCATACTTGTTGATTTCACAATTGTTCCTGATTTTAATGTGCAACTATCTCCAATAAAACAATATGGTTCTACCACCACATTGGCACCAATGACCGTTGCCTGCCCAATAGTACTTCCACAGCCGACAACAGCCCTTGGCTCAACAATACAGCCAGGCATTAAATTAGCTGATGGGGAAATAGTAGAATCCATATGAAATAAAACTGGAATATTGTAAAGTGCCTCCAACTTTTTATTCCACTCAAGTCTTTCTGTTCCATCGTCACATGCAGCTATTGCACAGTTATATTCCGGATAAAAACTTTCCACATCCTCCAGTTTTCCAATAGCTCCTTCTCTGTCATTATCTACAAAGGAGATTTCCTCAAAGCAACCCATTGACTCTGCTATCTCTTTTACATAATCTCCATATCTTTTAGAGGCTACAATTAATAATTTTCTTCCCATTTTCAACACACTCCTCATAATTATTTGTTTTTATCAGGTAAGTTCTATAACACGACGACTAGCCTGTGAATGTTCTTATTAAAAAGATCATTCGCAGGCTAGGTCAAACCTCCTTATCATAATTTTTCAGCTTATAGTGTGGGTCAAAATAAGCATCCAAGAAACCATTCACTTTTCGCAGTTTCGCAACTTACTCGACACAACCATACAGAAAAATTATCATAACAAAATTCGACTAAGCCAGCGAAACCCTTGCAAAATCAAGGTTTTTCTTGGTTGTTCCTATTATACCGCTATCTCCAATAAAAATATCCCATATCTGCGGAAGTTCATCCAGTGAATGTGCACGAAGGAACTTCCCAACTTTTGTGATATACTGATCAGGATTATCCAGCATATGCGTAGGGACATCATGTGGTGTGGACATTTTCATGGATCTGAACTTATGGAGTTTAAAATACTTTTTGTTCTGGCCCATTCTCTTCTGTGTGAACAAAACCGGACCCGGATCATCAATTTTGATTGCCAGACTGATTCCTAACAGAAGTGGACTGAGCACAACCAAACCGCCGAAGCTCAGTACAATATCAATTCCTCGTTTTATGTACTTTTCATAGAATCCCATTCGATAGTCGCTGTTTCCAACTGCCTCAAGATGTCCTCTCGCACCATCTGCATTTTCAGGTTCATCTTCATTTTCAACAAAAATAACTTTTTTACCTTCCAGAGAGTTTTTCTGGTCAGGTTCGTTTTCGAACTTTGACTCTGCAGATTTTTTCTTTCCTACAATACTTGTCACTACAAATGCTGTTCCAAGAACTCCTGCTGAAACTTTAATAAATTTCTCTATTTTTTTCTTATTCATTTTTAGGCTCCTAATAGAACAATTAATTATTATATGCTTCTTTCAGTTCAATCGGCTGGCCGTCCGGATCTTTTGTAAATGTAAATCTTCTGCCAAACCAGTCTGTCCGGATCGGTTCACAATCCATGAGTTTTGCCATTTCATCAAGATCGGTCACTGTAAATGCGATATGCCTTAATCCGATGGCTTCTGGATTCGAAACTCTGGCAGGATGATTTTTGTCTATAAAAATCTCCAGAACTACAGATGAATTTATAGTATTTCCTGTACATTCCATAAACACTACCGTATCATATGCCCGGGTAAAACGTCTGGTTTCAACAAAGCCGAATTTTTTATAAAATTCCAGATTATTTTCATTTGAAATAATGATTGCAATATGATCTAATCCCTGTATCATCTCATACCTCGATAATTATTACACAACTGCTGTTTTCTTTAACTCCTGTCCACTCTGTCTGGTATTCGCCATCTCTTTAGATTTTTCTGCAGTGCGGTTTACTTCTTCCGGTCTTCTAAACGTCGGAACAGCTTTTCTCAAGGCTTCGCGTACCACATCATCATCTTCTGTCTCACATGCTGCTTTTAACTCTTCAAGTTTCACATCAATGTCATGCTCGCACAGTGGTGTATCACGCTCGATAAAGATCATGCTGTTTGGTGTCTTATCAAGTTCTTCTGTTTTTACAAGAAGTTCTTCGTATAATTTTTCTCCAGGGCGAAGACCTGTTTCGATAATGTCAATTCCCTGTACTCCTGACAGACGGATCATGTTCTCTGCAAGATCCAAGATCTTGATCGGTTTACCCATATCCAGCACGAACAATTCCCCATTCTGAGCCATAGCGCCACTCTGGAGCACCAGTTGAGAAGCTTCCGGGATTGTCATAAAGTAGCGGATAATTCTCTTGTCAGTAAGCGTGATCGGACCGCCATTGGCAATCTGACGTTTGAATAACGGGATAACTGATCCTGCACTTCCAAGTACATTTCCAAAACGGGTCGCACTGTATTTTACTTTACCATGTGTACTTGCACTCAGGACGATCATTTCACACATTCGTTTGGTCGCTCCCATAACGTTGGTTGGGTTAACGGCTTTATCCGTGGATACCATCATGAAACGCTCTGCATTGTGTTTCTCGCACATTTCTACGATCACTCTGGTGCCGAAGACATTGTTTTCGATTGCTTCAATGCAGTTATGCTCCATCAGTGGTACATGCTTATGGGCTGCTGCATTGATCACGATCTGTGGATGGTACTGCTCAAATACACGCTCCATTGCTCTGCGGTTTGTGATAGAAGCAATTTCAGATCG
>NZ_JBBMEI010000057.1:0-21992 GCF_040096655.1 Blautia intestinihominis
TCTTCGCCAGAGGGGCGCATTCCATGCAGGCTGTTATGCACAGGGCACTCTTACGCAGAGGGCGTTCCGGCAGATACTATTTTCTTTTAGGGAAAACGTTACCTGCCGGAAATCAAAGCCGGATACGGCAGAAAGGGGGAAACGGATCATGGCGATTTTTCATTATACAGTAAAGATTGTTGGACGCAGCAAAGGGAAATCCATCATATCAGCATCTGCCTATCTCAATGGTGATGTGATGAAAAATGAAGAAACCGGCAGAATCAGCTACTACACTTCAAAAAAAGAAGTCGTTTATACCAGCCTGATGATGTGTGAAAATGCACCACAGGAATGGCAGAATGTACCTGCTGAAAATATCAGACGATTCCAGAAATCTGCCCGATATAAAAGGGCAGATAACAAAGAAGCCACACTGGAAAAATTTAAACTTACTTTTCAGAAGCAGCGTTTGTGGAATGAAGTTTTGAGGATAGAAAAAAGTTCAGATGCACAACTCGGCAGGTCATTTGAGTTCTCACTTCCGAAAGAATGGAGCCGACAGAAACAGATAGATTATACAACTGAATATATCCAAAAGACCTTTGTAAATAAGGGAATGTGTGCGGACTGGAGTATCCATGATAAAGGAGATGGAAATCCACATGTGCATTTACTTGTGACGATGCGACCATTCAATCCAGACCACTCATGGGGAAACAAAGAAGTCAAGGACTGGGATTTTGTCAGAGATGAGAATGGAAATATTGTGGTGGATGAATCCCATCCGGACTGGTGGCAGGATAAAAAGAACCCTGACCGTCATGGAATCCGAATCCCAGTATTGGACGAAAACGGTAATCAGAAAGTCGGTGCAAGGAACCGTAAACAGTGGAAACGTGTATTAACTGATGCTACCGGGTGGAACAATCCACAAAACTGTGAGCTATGGCGGAGCGAATGGGCAAACATCTGTAATGCACATTTGAAAACGGAAAATCACATTGACCACCGTTCTTATGCAAGGCAGGGAAAATTAGAGATACCGACAATCCATGAGGGTGCAGATGCCAGAAAAATTGATGAGAAATTTCAAAACGGACAGACACCATCCGCTTCATGGAAAGTGGAGGAAAACCAGATCATAAAAAGACAAAATGCACTGCTGGATAAAATACAGATTTCTTTTGGCAAAGTATCCGGTGCATTAACACAATGGAAGGAGCGATTGCATGACATTAGAAGAAAGCCTGGAAGTCATTCCCATGATGGAGACAATGATAAAGCAGATCGAGGAACAGCAGAATCTTATGGCAGAGATGATACAGGAATTGCAGGAACGGGATCGACAGCTCCTGTCTTTCCAGGAGCAGAACCAGAGTTTAAAAAGCTTAAACAGCGAATTATCCGGGCTGCTGAATCTTTTGCCAGATACAGAAGAACTGCTCTCACAGATCGAGCAACAGAAAACCAGAATCGAACAGTTGGAAAACGAGAATCAGCAATGGCAGGAATTAACGCAGAAGCTGAACAGCGAGAACAGCTTATTGCAGAAACAGAACAGCGAATTGCTGACCTTAAACAGCAGATAGAGAAAGCGAGGGAGATTGATGAACGAATGCAGAAACTCAGAGAACGTCGGGCAGGTAGAAGAACTTCTGCTGATGACCGAACAGATGCAGGACGAACTGGATCAGAAAGACCAGATAATCCAGAAACTGAACAGACAGCTAAGCGAATCGCTGACCTTGAACGAGAAATTGAACAGCGAAAACAGAGCCGAGAATATCGAAGCATTGCGGATAAGATTAAAGCAAACAGAAGAACGATTGACCAGCGAGACAAACAGCAGGAAAAGAGCCGACGCAGAAGTCGTGGCATGGAAATTTAAATATGAAAAAGCGGAGCAGGAAAAACTTTATGCACAGACACATCAAAAGACGGTAGAGGTAGCTGTTGAGAAAAAAGTGCCTTATGAGAAATGTGATAAATGTGACCGTACTGCTTACCAAAAAGCAAAAGAAAAATGCGATAACCGTAAAAGCCAGTTAGAAAAGAAATATAAAAATATGACGGTTGGTTATGAAAGTATGCTGTTTCTGCTGGCATGGTACAGTATAACAACAACACTGTTTACCGCTATTCTTTCGCCAGTTTTCCTTAACGACTGTATCACCTTTTTCGGTGCGTTAGGAAAAGGAATGGGAAATTTGTTTCGGGAGTTTGTCATAGGTGCAGATTCTTTCGGACAGTTAAGCAGCGGAATACCTAACCGTATCCTTTCCGGGCTTATGTACTGGCTGATCGTAGCTATTGTTATGGGAATTTTATTTATAATAACCGGATTACTGATAGTTGGGATTGGCTATCAGGTTGGAAAAATCTACCGGAAATATTGCTGGGATATCCTCAGTATCATAGTGGCGATAACGAGTGCAGCTATTGTAATTTACTTTGGAGAATGGATTAAAAACGCTATTCCGATAAATCTCATGGTATTCCTATTACTATCACATGTTATTTATATTGGAATTCGATGTTATGTGAAAGGCTGGATGGTAGAACGGGGATATTATTAAGAAAAGAAACACAGGGAGATTTCATGGTACAATCATTTAAGGCAGAGTAGCGATAATTACTCTGCCTTAAATAGTATCTCAGATATTTTATATTCTTAAAATATTTTTTTCAACATTTCAGCAAAATCTTCAATATAATACCCGGAATTATCTTTTCGCCAGAAAGCACAGTATGTTTTTCGCACAGGCTCACCATTTCTAACGAGAGGAATACGATCAATCGTTGAATCAAACCATGTCTGATTTCCAATTACGTCAACCGGCATATATCCCTGTCCGGTAATGATTTTGAGCCGTGCTTCCTGAATGGAATCGGCGAAAAGATAGTCACCTTTTATTCCAACAATATCTTCATAATAGGATTGTTCTTCCCGCTGTCCGGCGGAATTGATGACAAGGATGCAGGGGGTATTTTTCAGTTCTGCGATTTCTACCATTTCCAGCCGACTCAGAGGATTATGATTGAAAATTTCTATATACATACGGCTTTCTGAGAGGATTTCATTGTTGTATAAATCTGAGAATGCCCGTCTCTGATCACTTAGAACCAGATCAACCTTGTCATTTTCCAATGCTTTATATAACTCTTCATGGCTTCCGACTATGATACTTACCTCAACAGTCGGGTACTTGGAAGAAAACTCTGCTACTGCTTCTGAAAGTTCATTGCCATGATAGCCTTTATAATAACCAATACGAAGAGTCGCATGATCGTTATCTGCGATTCTTTTTGTTTCCCGTTTTATCTGTTCAATATCGCTGACAAGAATGAGACTTTTTCTGTAAAAGTGTTCTCCTGCCGGTGTCAGTGAAAAGGTCCGGTTATGTCTGTCAAGAAGTTTTACTCCAAGCTCCTGTTCCAGTTTTTTTATCTGTTGGGAAATCGCTGACTGGGAAACATTACATTTTTCAGCAGCCTGATAAAAGTTCCCTGTTTCGATGATAGCCTGAAAATATTCAATCTGTCTAAACAGCATAGTATTTGTGCCTCCCTTTAAGTAGCAACATTATGTTGTATACCTGTTAAATTGAAGTATATATCAATTAGCGGAACTAATCAATATGATAAGTATAAAGATTTGATTGAGTATCGGACGTAAATTATACTAAAGGCAACTTAAGACAAGGAGACAAAGAAAATGGCAAAGAACCTGATTATTTATTACTCCCGCAAAGGAGAAAACTATGTAAATGGACGTATCGAAAACCTGAAGAAGGGCAATACCGAAGTCTGTGCGGAGTACATCCAGAAAGCGGTCGGAGGGGATCTTTTTGAAATTCAGACAGTGGAGGATTATTCCAAAGATTATCACACATGCACAGAAGAAGCTGCACAGGAAGTAAAAGTCAATGCAAGACCAGAGCTTACACAGTACCTGGATAATATAGACTCCTATGACAATGTGTTTGTCTGCGGACCTTGCTGGTGGGGAACTTTCCCGATGCCTGTCTTCTCCCAAATTGAAAGACTTGATTTTACCAGTAAAAAGGTGATGGTGCTTATGACACACGAAGGAAGCGGACTGGGAAGCAGTGAACGTGACTTAAGAAAAATGTGCAAGGGTGCGACATTTGGAAACGGAATGGCAGTACACGGTGCAGATTCTGCAAAAGCGGAAAAAGCTGTTGCAGCATGGGCAAAGAAAAATGTAGAAGAATAAAAAGGAGATTTGAGATTATGAGTAAAGAAGTAATGATCGTAACCGGTGCAGGACAGATTTCAATGGCGATCGCAAGACGTGTCGGTTATGGAAAGAAAATCGTGATGGGCGATAAAAATATGGAAAATGCAAAAGCGATTGCAAAAATTATGAATGAAGCAGGATTTGATGTGGAGCCGGTAGAAATGGATCTGTCTTCCAGAGAATCTATTTTAAATCTGATTGCAAAAGCGAAAGAATATGGCGAGATTAAGATGCTGGTAAATGGAGCCGGTGTATCACCATCTCAGGCTCCGGTTGAAGCAATCTTAAAGGTAGACCTCTATGGAACAGCGGTACTTCTGGAAGAGGTAGGCAAGGTCATTGCAAAAGGAGGCGTAGGTGTTACAATTTCAAGTCAGTCCGGCTGGAGAATGCCACAGCTGACAGCCGAGCAGGATGCACAGCTTGCAACGACACCGACAGAGGAACTTTTAGGTCTTGAGATTTTACAGCCGGATAATATCAGAGATACACTTCACGCATATCAGATGGCAAAACGCTGCAATGAAAAGCGTGTCATGGCACAGTCGGTAGAATGGGGAAAGAGAGGAGCAAGAATTAACGACATTGCACCTGGAATTATTGTAACACCACTTGCGATTGATGAATTTAACGGACCTCGTGGTGATTTTTACAAAAATATGTTTGCAAAATGCCCGGCAGGAAGACCAGGAACAGCAGATGAAATCGCAAATGTAGCAGAACTTCTGATGAGCGACAGAGGGGCATTTATTACGGGTTCTACTTTCCTTGTAGATGGCGGAGCGACCGCAAGCTACTACTATGGTCCGTTAAAGCCGGAAGTATAAGCGTATGAAGTGGTATAGGAAAATGAAAATCGTTATTGTTGCCATGTGTATGACAGTTCTTCTGCTGTCCGGATGTGGGAATGAATCCGCTTTAGAAACAAAAAATGAGGCAGCAACGGAGGCTGTAAACACAAATGAGCAGAATACGGAACCAGAGAGCGAGGAAGAAAGCATGACTATTAAAGTGAATGAAACGGAATATGAGGTAGTCTTAGATCAGAATGAGACTGTCAAAAATATTGTAGAAAACATGCCGTTAACTCTGGATATGCCACGATCACAAGATTAAAAGAGCGTGTGGCAGATTATGAAATACAGACGGAGCTTGCTGCTTCCACAGATATTGTTGAGTAAACTATTTTATTGATGAAAACGCTGATTTTTAATAAGGAGGTGCAAGATCGTGAGCAAAAAGATTACAGGTGTTTTACTGTGTATGCTGATGGGGGTCACTCTTGCTGCCTGTGGTAACAGTTCGGGAACAGACAATCCTAAAGGGCAGACAACAGATCAGTCAGAAGTGTCTTCTCAGGAGAAAGAGTCATTATCGGATACACAAACAGGAATAACAGCAGATACAGAAGAAAATTACAGCGAAGCAGAACAGACTTCGGAGACGAATAATACCCGTATCCTTGTAGCATATTTTTCAAGAGCTGATGATAACTATGGTGTTGGCGTTGTCGAAAAAGGAAATACCGAGATTATCGCTGAAATGATCGCTGAAGAAACCGGGGCAGACACTTTTAAAATTGAGAGAGCTACGCCTTATCCGGCAGATTATGACGCATGTACCGAAGAAGCACAGCAGGAACAAAGGAAAAATGCAAGACCGGAATTAAAAAATACATTGGATAATCTGGATGATTATGATGTGGTTTATCTTGGAATGCCGGTTTGGTGGGGCGATATGCCGATGCCTGTTTATACCTTTGTAGAAGGACTTGACTGGAATGGAAAGACAGTATATCCATTTACAACTCATGCAGGAAGCAGATTGTCTTCGATACCCCGGACACTTGGGAATATCTGTGATGGTGCGACAATCGGAGACGGATTTACGATTGCAGGCACGGATGCACAGAATGCTCAGGATAAGGCAAAAGAAGCTGTGACTGAATGGCTTCGCAGTAACGAATAATAAATGAAGGAAAGGAAGTAGAATAATGCAGAATTTTGATTATATGACACCTACAAGATTGATTTTTGGTGAGGGTGTGATTGCTAAGCTGACAGAGGTGTTAAAGCCTTTAGGAAATAAGGTGCTTTTAACATATGGCGGCGGAAGCATTAAGAAAATGGGACTCTATGATAAAGTAATGGAGCTGTTAAAAGATTTCGAGGTGGTAGAGCTTTCTGGTATCCAGCCGAATCCGAAATATGATCCGAGTGTACTGGATGGAGTCAGGCTTTGTAAAGAAAACCAGGTGGATGTGATTTTAGCAGTTGGTGGCGGAAGTGTGCTTGACTGTTCAAAAGCAATCGCAGCTGGTGCAAAATATGATGGTGATCCATGGGATCTGATTACATATAAGGTTCCTACCACAGCAGCACTTCCGATCGTAGATATCATGACACTTGCCGCAACAGGAAGTGAGTACGATGCAGGTGGTGTTATTTCAAGAACAGAGACAAATGATAAGGTTGGATATGTAAGTCCATATCTGTTCCCGGTAGCATCTTTTCTTGATCCAACTTATACATTTTCTGTATCGAAAAAGCAGACAGCAGCCGGTTGTGCGGATGCAATGAACCATACAATGGAACAGTATTTTGCAGCAGATACCACCTTGTTAAATGATGGAATTTGTGAAGCGAATCTCCGCAGTCTGATGGAAAATACAAAGGCAATCCTTAAAAACCCGGAAGATTACAGGGCAAGAGCTGAGTTTATGCTTGACTGTACCTATGGCTGTAACGGAATTCTTGCACTTGGAAACAGTGGTTCCGGATGGCCATGCCATGGCATGGAACATGCGTTAAGTGCATATTACGATATTACGCATGGAGAAGGACTGGCTATTATTACACCGAGATGGATGAAACATATCTTGAATGATAAGACAGTAGACCGCTTTGTAAAATATGGTGTGAATGTATTCGGCATTGATAAGAATCAGGATAAGTATGAGATTGCAAATCAGGCAATCGAGGCAACCTATAAGTTCTTTGAAAGCATTGGCATTCCGATGAATTTACAGGCAGTTGGAATTGATGAGAGCAGAATTGATGAAATGGCTCATCATGTTGCAGAAAACGAAGGACTTGAAAATGCCTATGCACCTCTGAAAGAGGAAGACATTGCAGCAATTTTCAGAGCTTCCTTATAAAGTAAGGTAAGAAAAGGCAGGCATTGGTGTGTCTGCCTTTTTTCAACAGGTCTGTCGGATAAGAGTTATTTTACACCACCGTTTCAGGTTGATTATGCAAATCAGGTAGAAGTAGGTAATGGTGTATTTGCGAATCATGATCTGACCTTAATGAGTGCAGTTGGAATTATATTAGAAGATGGTGTAATGATAGGACCACATGTGACACTTCTTACTGTAAATCATGATCTAAAGGATTTGCAGATTATTAAGTGCAAACCGGTTACGATCAAAAAAGAGGCATGGATTGGAGCGAATGTTACGATTCTGCCGGGAGTTACAGTTGGGGAAGGTGCTGTTGTTGGAAGTGCCAGTGTAGTAACAAAAGATGTGGCGGCTCATACTGTCGTTGCCGGAAATCCGGCAAAAGTAATTAAAATGATAGTGTAATAACGTGAAAAAACAGAACAATGATAGAAAGAATGGAAAAATTATGGATAAAATTGCAGTGATTTATTATTCGCTCAAAGGTGAGACGATTGCTCCGGGGATGAAAATTGTGAATCTGGAAAAGGGACATACTGCTGTTGCGGCAGAATTTGTCCAGAAAGCGGTAGGCGGCGAACTAATTGAGCTGGATACGATAAAGACATATCTGAAAGATCACATGAAAATGATCTACGAAGCAAAGGAAGAACTGGAAAATGGAATCAGACCTGAGTTGAAAAAGTATCCGGATATCAGAGAGTATCATATTATTTTCCTGGGATTTCCTAATTGGTGGAATACGCTGCCTATGTCTGTTGTTGAATTTCTGAAACACTGCCAGTGGCAGGGAAAGAAAATTATTCCGTTTGTTACCAGCGGAGGAAGTGGCTTTGGAAGAAGTCTTGAAGATATAAAGAAATATTGTCCAGGAGCGGAAGTCTCAGAAGGCAGAGCTTTTCTCGGACATTTAGTAGAAACCTCCGAAGCTGAAATTGAAGAATGGGCAAAACAGTGTTTAAAATAGACGGTCAATAAAAATGTTACATGTACATAATTAGTCTGAGAGCAGGTGAATTATATTATGGAAAAACGGAAAATAGGAAAATCAATGGTGTCCGCAATCGGGCTTGGCTGCATGGGAATTACCCATGCAAGCGGGGCACCTATGGATATAGAGGATGGTGTCAATGTAGTAAAGCAGGCATATGATATGGGATATACATTATTCGATACGGCAGAGTGTTATACGGGAATATATAAAGATGGCACCATTGCATACAATGAAGAAGTTGTAGGAAAAGCTTTACAGCCTGTCCGTGAAAAGGTAATGATCGCCACAAAATTCGGAGTAAAACATGGCAATGGAACGCTGCTTTTGGACAGCAGACCGGAAACAATCCGAAGGGCTGTGGAAGGAAGCCTGAAACGGTTGCATACGGATTACATTGATTTATATTATCAACATAGAATGGACCCGGCAGTTGAACCAGAGGAAGTAGCTGAAACAATGGCAGAATTGATAAAGGAAGGAAAAATCCGTTCCTGGGGAATTTCAGAAAGTAATGAAGAATATCTTCGACGGGCACATGCGGTTTGCCCGGTTGCAGCGATTCAAAATCGTTATTCCATGATGGCACGCTGGCATGAAAAACTGTTTCCTGTTGTGGAAGAATTGGGGATTGCATATGTGGCATTTTCTCCGATGGCAAATGGGTTCCTGACAGGAAGATATCATCGAGATTCTGTTTTTGAAAATGGAACAGATTACAGAAGCGATATGCCTCAGTATACAGAAGAAGGATTTACCAAAGGACAGGAGCTGTTAGAATTGTTGCATAATCTGGCAGAGAAAAAAGGGGCAACTCCGGCACAGATTTCTCTGGCATGGATGCTGTGTAAAAAGCCATTTATCATTCCGATTCCGGGAAGCAGGAAAACGGAGCGTTTGAAAGAAAATTTTGACGCAATGTATGTATCACTCACCGAAAAAGAAATTGCAGATATTGACAAAAAGCTGGATGCAATGAAGATTCCGGTATTTGGAGGACATTGATTTTTATGAAAAGACCAACAATCTCAGTGTGAGCAAGTGAGATTGTTGGTCTTCAAAACTTTATAATTCTAATGAATCTTCTGCATCTATCCACATCTGCAAATTTCCATCAAGATATAACATTGCATATTCTAATGGTTCGTCAATTGCAAGAGATGTCAAAGCACATTCTGATCCGGGCGTAGTCTTTAAATTCTTTTCTGCTTCCCAACAGTCAATGCGAAGCATATAGTCTGCACTGGTATAAACATCAATACTGTTACACTGTGGATTGTATTCTGCAAATATTGTTCTCATCGTATCGTATCTCCTTATTGCTCAATCAATCATCAGTTACAAATATCAGAAGCATTTCAATCAGTTCACCATGTCGGTTTTATTTTGTGTTATACTGTTTTATAGATTTTTCTTGCCCTTGTATTTTCCCTTATCAGAGTTCGTAAACACTGATGGGAAGATATAACACAAGGGAAACAATAAGGGAAAGCTCACCTGCGACAAATCCAGTGTTTTCAAGGACTTACAGAGAATTTAATAATAAAATATAACAGTTATTAAATCTCTTAAAACAGGTGAAATCTCAATCGGAATTTGGAGGATTGAATTATGTGGAATGAATTAGGTATAAGTGGAGGAACCGCAATTGTTATTTTGATTGCGCTGTATTTCGTTATCAAATGGGCAGTGAAAAATGGCATCAAAGAAGCCTACAGTGCAATCACTGGAAAGAAAACTGTTGAAGATATCCAAAACGAAAAAGAGCTGAAAGAACTTGGATTGGATTCAGAAGATCAATAACTTCAAGTTTGTGGAATCGACTGAAAGGAAGCATTATATGTTCTATATTTATATTATTTTTGATTTTGCAATGGCAGTAATTATGCTTTTATTTGGAATATGGTTTTATAGGTCAAAAGGACAAGCATCCAACTTCTTGTCTGGTTATAATATGAAATCTGCAGAAGAACGAAAAAAATATGATGAAAATGCTATGTGTAAGGCATATGGGAAGAGAATGATGCTTATGTCACTTCCTTTTATTGCTGGAATGATTATAGATATTTGGTATATAGGAACTGGTTGTTTAATTGCATGGGCGATATGGTTTGTTATGTTTATTCTGTTGCTTATAGATAGACATAAAAGAGAAAGTTAATTTATAGAAAAATAGAATGTTTTCGGGGTGAAAATACCGTTTATTTGTTTTAGACATATGATGTCCGATTGAAAATTAGCGGATTCTCGTTTTATGCCGTGGTAATTTTGCTATATATTGGTAAGCTGTAAGTGGAAGAGAGGTAGAGACATGGATACAAAAAAGATTGGAGCTTTTTTAAAGCAATGTCGTAAAGAAAAGAATCTTACGCAAGAGCAGCTTGCCGAGAAGTTTGAGGTATCTGCAAGAACAGTTTCCAGATGGGAAACAGGAATAAATATGCCAGATCTCAGTATACTTGTTCAACTTGCTGAGTATTACGATGTTGAGATAAGAGAGCTCCTGGATGGAGAAAGGAGCCAGACTATGAATAAAGAGATGAAAGAAACACTGGACAAAGTGGCGGTGTATGAAGAATGGGTGAAACAAAAAGCATTAAAGGCTGGAAATCTTGCATTTGCATCAATGTTTGTGATTAGTGTGTTAGCGATTATTATTCAGATGTTATTAACGGTGGATATTCGCTTGGTTTTAGGAGAGACAGCAACTGCTTTGGTAGGAGGAATTCTGTATGCTTCTATTATGGTGTACAATGGAATATGGGATAAATGTTTGCCCAAAAGTGCTACTATATGGCGCGATTTTTTCACCAGTGTGATATGTGCAGGAATTTTTACAGTCATCTATGGCATATGTTTATTTAGAATGGGAGCTACAGAAACACAGGTAACACGATTAGCAGTGGGATTTCTGATTGGTATTACTATTGTGGCATTTATTGTTCTTAGGCTCTTGGCATTTATTAATCGAAAAAGAAACCAGAATTCGTCAAATGTTCAGGAGAAAAAGGAAACTTCCATATCTAAGGCAGAATGGACAAAAATTTATAATGCACAGAATATAGTAGAGACAGAACAACTCGTAGAAATGTTAAAGCAAAATGGAATAGCAGCTTTTTCACAGGAAGCAGGTGCGAATGTTGCAATGCATGGGGCACCTGGATTTGGAATATATGGTGTGGATATATTCGTGAAAACCGATGATGCAGAGAAGGCAGTACAGTTGATCAAGGAGATTAATAACCAAGAATGAAGAAATTTTTTGACATTTTCACACATGCGTGCTAATATGATTATAGAAAAAGAGTGCTACCGATAGACGGTTAGTCCACATACTTAATTGATTAAAAATAACCGTTCAGTTTGCGAGGCTGGGGCGGTTATTTTTGTGTCTTGTTATTATCTTTGCCGAATGTGTATCCGGCACAAAAGCAGGTGATGCCGAAGCTCACGACTGCAATAAAGTCCACAATACTCATTGGCTTAGCCCTCCTTTCCAGTGGATTCTCTTTCGAGTTTCTATGTAATCAGAGGGTCACAGTCCCTCTGCTGAAGGACTAACCGCCTACCGTTATGATAGCACCCATGTTTCGATTATAACAGTCAAGGTGGGAATCTGCAACCGGAAAGTTGACAGCTCATGAAAATCTGGCTGTGATACCGTTTTGATACTAAAAAATGAAGAGAACAGAAATATAGCGTAGAAATCCTATAACACAGGACAATAAAGACACGAAAATCACAGAAAATAATGAGATTTTAAGAACCTCACAAACGTGAAGGTGGACGTACTGTAGGATCAGGACGTGTTGCTACAATCATCGAGTAATACAATCTGAAAATAGATTTGTTATCGCAAGATAACTTGTGTCCAAACGTAAGATACCCCAGAAACCTTGTGTTTCTGGGGTTTTTCTGTACTCTAAGAAAAGGATTGTTTGTAAAATTATCAGATTAGAAACAGTGAAACGTTTATCAGAAAGATGAAATACGGATAAATTTAAAATTGAAAAATCAGTCTAGCGGTGCCAAAACGGTGCCAAAAAGAAACTCCTGCGAATATTTGCTATTCACAGGAGTAATTTTTTTACCAGCCTTTGATCTGTTTGATCTGTTCAGCACGTTCCGGATCACGATGATATTGCAGTTTCAGACGGATCGTTTCCACAACTTCCTGTCTGGCTTCATCATCAAGCTGATAGAACGATGTGAGCAGATTATCTACATCAGGCATACTGTTCTTACCGAAAAGATACATCAACGGGTACATAGAATTTTTTAAATAAGTCTTTACACGGCTTGCGTCTAATGCTCCGTTCAAACCGTCTGGAAGTGTAGGATAAATCTCTTCTTCCTTAATTGTGCCAGAAAATGGACTGGCAGAACATATCTCATTCACATCAATTTGTAATTCATTTGCAAGTCTTAAAGCAAAATCAAATCGAATATTGGAATCTTTTTGAATAATTGAATATAAGGTTGTGGCACTGATTCCGGTTGCCTTTGCAATTTTACGGACATTTGTGCCTTTTTCATCAAGATATTTCTTTAAATTTTTACCGTCACCCATAGAATCCTCCTTTTTCATATATTGCAAAATTACGAAAAACATAAATCTATAGAATATCATAGCACAGACCTGGAATAAAATAAAGAGAAAATAATATACGAAGTTCGTAAAAATATGTTTACGAAATATTGACAATGAAATAAATACATGATATTATCAATTTACGAAAATCGTACAGATATAGAAATACAGTAAACGTATTCTGTATCTGGAGAGGAAAGGAGGATGCAGTATGGCAAGCTACAATTATATGATGAGTGCTGATGAAGTGGCACAGGAATTAAACTGCTCAAAATCTTATGCTTATAAACTGGTGAAAGCTATGAATAAGGAACTGGCTGCACAGGGATATATTACGATGGCTGGAAGAATACCAAAGGCGTTTTGGGCAAAAAAGATGTATGGCTATGAAATAGCAGGAAATTAAGGAGGAGTAATATGGCTTACAGAGAAAAAGACACAAAAAAATGGACAGCCCAGTGGTTTGAGACAAATGTTATGGGTGAGAAGAAAAAACGCAGAAAGCGTGGATTTGAAACAAAGCGAGAAGCATTGGAGTTTGAACGAAGTAAAAAGTTGAGCACTGAGCGAAGTATGGATATGAAACTGAGCGATTTTATTGAGATTTATTTTTCAGACAAACAGAATGACCTAAAAGATCGAACAATCAAAAATAAAAGATATATGATGCAACAGCATATCGTTCCATACTTTGGAAATCAGATGATGAGTGAGATCAAGGCTTCACAGATTATTCAGTGGCAGAATGAAATTCAGAAAAAAGGATATTCAGATTCTTATCTGAGAATGATTCAGAATCAGTTGACCAGTCTGTTTACACATGCAGCTAAAATATATGATTTGCCAGTTAATCCATGCAAGAAAGTGAAACGAATGGGAAATTCGGATTCGAGAAGTTTGAACTTCTGGACACTGGACGAGTACAAACAGTTTATACAGACAATGGAGCCGGGAACAAGATATTATCTTATATTTGAGATGCTGTTCTGGACTGGGTGCAGGATTGGGGAGCTGCTTGCGATTACAAAAGCTGATATCAATTTTGAAAAGAATCAGCTTAGTATCAATAAGACTTATTACCGAACAGGAATGCAGGATATTATCACAGAACCAAAAACAAAACAGTCCTTTCGAACAATCGAAATTCCAGAATTTTTGAAAGAGGAAATTAAGGAATTTGTAGATGGTCACTACGGAATGCCGGATACAGAAAGATTGTTTCCAGTTGTTCAGGAAGCGGTACAGCATAAGATGAAACGGCAGATTGAACTGGCAGGAGTAAAGAAAATCCGAGTGCATGATCTCAGACACAGTCATGTGGCTTATCTCATTGAGAAAGGTGTAGAACCGTTACTGATCCGGGACAGATTGGGTCATAAAGATATTCGTATCACATTGAATACTTATGGACATCTTTATCCAAATCAGCAGAGGAAGATTGCAAATCTGCTGGATAATGAAAATGCAGTTACCGGATTGGGAGAAGAAAGAGATGAATGTTGAAAAGGCAAAAGAAAAAGCCCAGATAAATAATCTGAGCAAGTTCTCTGATAATCAGATTAACTGATATACCATCTTGGCAGATTCAGTATATCACGAATCGAGAAATACGACAATTCCCGAATATCTGTTCATCAGAGACTTGCCCGGAAGGGCAGGAGGAGATGATGGAATGAATATGAATGAAAAAAACAAAATTAAGAATTGCAGAATAGAACCAAAACTGAAACTGATCAATATGGATTCAGTAGAGGTGGAACAGGTAGAATGGCTGCTTTATCCGTTTATTCCTTATGGAAAAGTGACCATTATACAGGGAGATCCAGGAGAAGGAAAGACAACAATGGTACTTCAGATTATTGCAAAACTGACCAGAGGAGAGCCGATTCTTCCTGTTACTGATACAACAAAAGAAAAACGAAGTGATGAAGTCGGTAGTGAGAATGAAGATCTAGATGCCAAAGATAATATTCAGGAACAGTCTTCTATGTCACCTGTAAATGTGATTTATCAGACAGCGGAAGATGGTCTAGGAGATACTATCAAACCCAGATTACTTGCTGCAGGTGCAGATTGTTCGAGGGTGCTGGTGATTGATGACAGTGACCAGCCACTGACAATGGCAGATGCCAGATTAGAAGAAGCAATCGTGCAGACAAAAGCCAAAATGGTTGTTCTTGATCCGATTCAGGGATTCCTGGGAGCAGAGGTAGACATGCACAGGGCAAATGAGATCAGGCCATTGATGAAGCGTGTCGCAGTGCTGGCAGAAAAATATCACTGTGCAGTCATTTTAATCGGTCATATGAACAAAAACAGTAACGGCAAATCTTCTTATCGAGGACTTGGCTCCATTGATTTTCAGGCTGCTGCAAGAAGTGTCCTGATTGTCGGGCGAGTGAAAGATGAACCAGAAGTAAGAGTGGTATGTCATACGAAGAGTTCTCTTGCACCGGAAGGAACGTCCATTGCATTCAGACTGGATAAGAATAATGGCTTTGAATGGATTGGAGAATATGATATCAGTGCCGATGAACTTCTTAATGGAGACGGCAGAGGGCAGAAAAGTCGGAAAGCAAAAGAATTTCTCCTTGAAATACTGGCAAATGGAGGAATGACTCAAAAGAAAATTGCAGAAGAAGCCGAAACCAGAGGAATAAAAAGTAAAACGTTATGGAATGCCAAACGGGAACTTGAAATTGATTCTGTAAAACGTGGAAAGCAATGGTATTGGATGCTGCCAGAATAAAAATGGAAGATGGCAAGATTACCATTTCTTAAGAAGAGGGAATCTTGCCACCTTGAAAGGAGAACAGATGCAAAATAAAAATGTACAGATTCCATACGAGTTATTTTTTCAACTCCTGCAATATTTTTTGATGGATAACTACGATGGCGAAGAAATAATCCGGTTGGGATTGGAGAAAAAACTGGATGCAATGGTGAATCGTGAAGTGTATAGCAAATCCAAAACAGCACCAACGGAAGAAGAAAGGGAAAAGTTCCGGCAGGAATATCTGGACAGACGGGGAATACCGGAGAACTTTCGATGGTAAAGGTTCTTTCTGACTACTTTATTACAGGAGCGTGTCACGCACCTGTAGATAGCAGACAAGTAGAAAGCTGGTAAGATGTAGCCGGGAGTTTGTTGGTGGAGAAGAGAATTTTCAAAAGGGAGCCCTGATTCAGGGCGTCCCTGCGGAAACGCTAAATGAAAGGAGAATGGCATAATGCGAGAAGGAAGATTAGGATATAACAGTTATAACAAAAGATATGGATTATTATCATCAGATCTATGGATTGATACAGGATTTCACTGTGGAGAATGCCTGGAAGTGTTGCTTGATGATGAATGGGTTCAGACTAGAATGGAAATGAATCCTGCAAGAGAATGGTATCTTGTAGGAACACCGTATTGTGGTGATCTGGAATATATCCGGGCAAGGATACCGGGATAATTCAGCCATACAAGTAACGCAGGAGTGAACCGACCAACGGGAGGAATAGCCCCCGGCAGGGCGCAAGGGTACTTTTGATGGACGGTACGGCTGTCGAAAGTGCTTTTGCGTTACTTTTGACAAAAGTAACAAAACCGCCGTATCCGGCGAAAGTTTCTTAATATCGCTATTACTGGCGTGAATAAAAATTATGTGCCATATCTAGCACTTGATTAGAAAAGAGGTGAGAAACATTATGATAAAACGAACAATTAGCGGTATGATTGGGAAAGGTTCTCTGGCTCATAACAGGAGAGAGTTTTTCGCAGAGAATGTAGACCCAGACAGAGTACAATTAAATATTTGTTACCAGAATGAAAATCTGAAAGAAGTTTACAAAGAGTTATTTGATGATGCTGTGGAGAGATACAATACCGGGAAAAGAAAAGACCGGAAGATTACAAATTACTATGAAAAAATCCGGCAGGGAAAACAGGAAAAGTTGTTCCATGAAGTGATTTTCCAGATTGGAAACCGAGAAGATATGGCTGTTGGAACAGAAGCAGGAAATCTGGCTGTAAACGTACTGGATGAGTATGTAAAAGATTTCCAGAAACGGAATCCGACACTTCGGGTATTTAGTTGCTATTTGCATCAGGATGAGGCTACTCCACATCTTCATATTGACTTTATTCCTTATGTGACGGGCTGGAAAGGAAAAGGAATGGATACCAGAGTTTCGCTGAAACAGGCATTAAAAGGTCTTGGATTTCAAGGTGGAAATAAGCATGATACGGAGCTGAATCAGTGGATAAATCATGAAAAAGAAGTACTGGCAGAGATTGCAAGGCAGTATGGAATTGAATGGGAACAGAAAGGTACTCATGAGGAACATCTGGATGTCTATAACTTCAAGAAAAAAGAACGGAAAAAGGAAGTACAGGAATTGGAGCAGGAAAAAGAGCATCTAACTGCTGAAAAAGAAGAATTAACAGCACAAATTGCAGAATCCAGAGCAGATATCCAGAATTTAAAAGACGATAAGGAACAGGCAATCAAGGCGAAGCAAGAAGCAGAACAAAAGGCAGGGAGTGCAGAAAAAGAACTAAAAAGCCTGGAAGATCGCAGAGAACAGCTACAACCGATTATGGATAGTGTGAGCAAAGAAATCAAAGAATATGGAACAGTTAAAATGTTACTGCCGGAGGCGGGCACGCTAGAACGGGCAGTAATCTATCGAGACAAAAAAATTAAACCACTGTTTCTTCAAATAAAGAATAAGGTTGCTGTAATGGCGGCTCAGGTTAAAGAACTCACGAAAGAGGTGGAAGGGTGGAAGAAAAAATATCAAAAGGTGAAACAGAAATATAATGCTATTCAGAGAGAACTGGATGATATACGTAAAGACAATCAGAAATTGTCAGAAGAAAAAGATATATTACAAGGTGTTTCTGATAGGTATGATCGTGTTGTGCGTGTTCTTGGAATAGAAACTGTAGATACAGCAGTACAGCAGGATATTCAAAACGAGAAAGTCCTGGAAGAAAAGCGACGGATGGAGCAAATGCCGAAGGGAAATATTCATGAAAGATTGGCATGGGGAATGAAAAAAAGCGAGATGGAGAATCAGCAGCGTAAGAAAACTAAATCAAAAAACAGAGAAATGGAGAGATAAGATTATGGAAACACACATTTATGATGAAAAGAACGGATTAAGCTATACTTTGCATGGAGATTATTATTTGCCGAATTTGGTATTGAATGAAGAAAAACCGATATATGGGAAATATGGAATGCTGCGAAAACAGTTTCTGAAGGAACACAGATTAGCAAAATATCAATATTTGTTGTTGACTGGAAAGCTGACGGAACACCTGAATCAGATTGATCAGGAGAGCAGAGAACAGGTGGAAATGCTTATGGAACAGATGGCAGAAAAACAGGGTGTAACTGAAGAATTAAAGGTACAGAACCAGACGAAGTGGGTTAGGCTGATGAATAATATAAAAGCCAATGCAGAAGAAATGGTGTTGAGAGAAATACTTTATATATAAGTATTGGTTGTAAAGGACTGAACAGGAAAAGTATAATACTATCCGGCTTATTAAGATTTATTTCACATCTCTTGATTTTTATTACGGTTACTGATATAGTTATTACAGTAACCGTAATAAGGAGGGGATGCTATGAGGGATAATGTGAAAAGTGGTGCACTCACAGAAGTGACATTCTATATTTTGCTTTCACTCTATTCACCTAAACACGGATATGCTGTCATGCAGTTCATTGAAGAAAAAACAGGTGGGCGGCTTTCATTGGGAGCAGGCACTTTATATGGTGCATTAAATTCAATGCAGGAAAAGGGATGGATTGAGCTTTTCGGAGATAGTGAAGGTAGAAAAAAAGAGTATCTTATCACTGTAAAAGGAAAGGAGATAGCTGAAAAAGAACTTATCAGACTTCGTGAACTTGTAGGTATTGCAAGCGGAATTGTAGGAGGTACATTATGAGCAAAAAGTGTTATCGTTTTTTTGGCGGGCTATTGACGGTACAGAAAAACTGGCTGAATAAGATGGCTGAAAAAGGTTATCGCCTTATTCGAACGGGAAAATTACTCTATGAATTTGAAAAATGTAAGCCAGGTCAAGTTCAATATTGCGTGGAGTTTATAGGACAAAAATCAAAAGCTAATGCTGAAGATTACCATGATTTCTTGGAAGAAATGGGATATTCCGTATTCTATAAAAATATCAATCTTAATTATTCTGTTGGTAAAGTTCGCTGGCGTCCGTGGGCTGAAATTGGCGGTCGTATTGCAACAAACACTACAACATTTAACAGGGAATTGCTGATTGTAGAAAAAGAAAATGATGGAAAACCTTTTGAACTTCATACGTCCTATGAAGATAGGGCAAATTATTACAGTAATTTGCGAAATCCCTGGCTTTTATTAATGCTTATGCTCGTGGCATTTGCTACCGTAAATCGGTCTGTTATTTTAGGCATAGTTGCTGTGATTTTTCTAATCCCTGTCATTATATACCAGTTGCAAATTATGAAAAATAGGCATGAAGCGAAGATGAAGGAGTGGTGATTCAGGATAACAAGGTTGGTTTAGCTGATGCAATGTAATGCACTGTCGTTTGAGGGTTAGTAGCCCGTTCTTAAATTTGTGGGCAGTTTGTTGCTGATGATATAAATATTAGAGAAAATTAATTGAAAGTTAAAAAAAGAAAGTAATAAGTAAACAAAGGCTCAATTGTAAACATGTATTGGGAACGCTATAATGGAAATAAGGACAGGAGGTGCGAACAATGCGTATTGGTGAGCAGATAAAAAACTATCGAAAAACTGAGGGATTAACACAAGAACAGGTGGCAAATTATCTGGGTGTTTCTACTCCTGCGGTAAATAAATGGGAAAAGGGAAATACATATCCGGATATCTCATTACTTCCAGCTTTGGCACGATTATTGAAAATTGATATGAATGAATTGTTTTCGTTTCGTGAAGAATTGACCGAAAAAGAGATTGGACAATTTGTGAATGAACTTTCGGAAGTTTCATTGGACAGCTTTACAGAGGCTTTCGAGATGGCATCTCGTAAAATACAGGAGTATCCTCATTGCGACTTATTAATATATACGATCGCAACCGTTCTGAACGGATCTTTGACTTTGTCAGATCTTAATGGCGAAGAACGAATGGAATATAATACAGCTATTATTGAGTGGCTGGAACGAACAGCAGACAGTCAGGATGAAAGAGTGAGAAATTCAAGCGTTTTTATACTTGCAACAAAATATGTCCAAATGGAGAAATATGAAGAAGCAAATGCCCTTTTGAAAAAAATTCCTGATACTGTAATTGATGCAACGATTATGAAAACAAGTGTATTAGCACATCAGGAAGGAACAGACACTGCTGCGTTATTCCTGGAGGGGAAACTGCTACAGGCAGTTGTCAATATTCAAAGCTACTTGTATAAGTTAATTGAAATGGAAGAAGAAACAGGAAATCATGATAAAGCAGAGAGAATTGCTGAGATTACAGATCACATGATATCGTTGTTTGGACTATGGAATTACGGCAACACAGTGCCATATCTGCTGATTGCTGGATATCGAAAAGATGTAGAAAAATGTGTTCAGTTAATTAAGCAATTATTAAGTGAATCACAGAAGCCTTGGAATATGACACAATCCCCTTTGTATTACAGGTATGAAGATACTGCACAGGGAAAAGCCTTTTCAGGAGTTGGAAAAAATTTTGTTCGTGAATTATATTCGGAAATTGAAAATAAGAAAGAGTATGAATTCTTGAGAGGGAATAAGGAACTCGAATCAATTTTTGAGGAACACTTGAAATAGGTTGTAAAAATGTATGGAAATAGATATAGTTGAGAAAGAAGAAAATTTTTGACATTTCCACAGATGCGTGCTAATATGATTATAGAAAAAGAGTGCTACCGATAGACGGTTAGTCCGTTTTACTATTTAGAATATCATCAAAGATAACCGCTTAGTTTACCAGACCAGGGCGGTTATTTTTGTGGTTTATGATTATCTTTGCCTAATGTATATCCGATACTAAAGCAGGTTAAGCCGAAGCTCACTACTGCTATGAAGTCAATAATACTCATTGGCTTAGCCCTCCTTTCCAATGGATTCCTTTACAGGTTTCTATGTAATCAGAGGGTCACAGTCCCTCTGGAGAAGGACTAACCGCCTACCGTTATGGTAGCACCCATGTTTCGATTATAACAGTTAAAAATTACCGGTGCAATATAAAGTTGGTAGAGAAGTATCTAGTATCTACAGAAGAAAATCGGTTTGAGTATTCTCCGATGCCAAAACGGTGCCAAAACGGTGCCAAGAAATCAGGCAAATCAAAATAGGTGGTGCAATTCAGCCGTTTTTCACTGTATTTTGGAGAGAAAACCATAAAAAATATGAGGTAAAACGGGATTAAAGTATCGTGAAGGTAGACGTACTGTAGGATCAGGACGTGTTGCTACAATCATCGAGTAATCACTGATTAATATATATTGAGTACCGTAAGGTACATTGTGTCCAAACGTAAGATACCCCGGAACCGTAAGGTTTCCGGGGTTTTTCTGTTGAACAGAAGATTAAAATAAGGCTGTAAAGAATAGCGAATAAATTAAAAACAGGCAGGTATGGGAAGAAAATGAAAACCTTCGCATATCTGCCTGTGATACTGTTATGATACTATTTCTGTTCGTTATTGGAAAATTTCTGTGTTAAGAGTTCATCTCGTTTGCGGATTCGTGTTTCAAAATCCAGTTCTTCAATTTCTTTATGGGTGACAGGTTTGGAAGTGTAGTATTCCAACGTCTGTTTCTTCCACATATCAAACATATCTTTACCTGTAAAATAAGATTCCAGGCTTTCTCTGTTCTCCTGCAGATCAGCAAGAAAATTACACATATCTGCGTTTAAAGAATGTTCCGGATCATTTCCATAAAAGCGAAGTCCGGCATACCATTTCTGTGTTTCTGTTTCTATATCACCGGGAAGTTTATTATT
>NZ_JBBMEI010000058.1:0-21650 GCF_040096655.1 Blautia intestinihominis
GATTTACCTGCCATATTCGGTCCGGTGATGATGGAGACACGTTTTTTCTGATTGTCCAGATATGTATCGTTAGAGATAAACATATCGTTTTCGATCATCTGCTCTACGACCGGATGACGACCGCCCTTGATATCCAGGACGCCGCTCTCGTTAATCTTCGGTTTGACAAAGTTATTTTTCTCAGCAACAAGGGCAAGAGAGGCAAAAACATCGAGCGCTGCAACTGCCTTCGCTGTCCGCTGGATACGGACAACCTCCTGTCCGACTTTATCCCTGACATCTGCAAACAGTTCATATTCCAGCGCATACAGGCGGTCCTCCGCGCCGAGGATCAGATCTTCGAGTTCTTTGAGTTCCTGTGTGATATAGCGCTCGGCATTGGTCAGTGTCTGCTTGCGGACATAATTATCCGGAACCTGGTCTTTGAATGAATTCGTTACCTCAAGGGCATATCCAAACACACGGCTGTATTTGATCTTGAGTGTCTTAATCCCGGTACGTTCCTTTTCGCGGGCTTCCAGCTCTGCAAGCCATTTCTTGCCGTCGGTCCTGGAACGGCGGTATTTGTCGACATCTGCATGATAACCTTCCCTGATGATGCCTCCGTCTTTCTGTGCGAGCGGCGGTTCATCCACGATCGCGCGTTTGATCAGATCTGTGACATCCTCAAGCGGGTCCATATCTTCATAGATTTTCTTAAGGACCGGAGCCTCAAATTCCTGAAGGACCTGGCGGATATACGGGATCATTGCCAGTGAAGAAGCAAACGCCACCATATCTCTCGGGTTTGCGGACTGATAACTGATGCGGCTGATCAATCTCTCCAGATCGTAGATCGGATTGAGGTATTCACGGATCTCATCGCGCAGCATCGGCCTCTGGGTCAG
Organism: Blautia intestinihominis; assembly: GCF_040096655.1. NCBI lineage: Bacteria > Bacillati > Bacillota > Clostridia > Lachnospirales > Lachnospiraceae > Blautia > Blautia intestinihominis. The sequence goes on from NZ_JBBMEI010000058.1 coordinate 888, forward strand.
TTCTTCCACTGCCTCCAGACGGGCACGGATCTCAGATGCATCGATCAGCGGCTGCTCTACATATCCTCGTAACGTTCTGGCTCCCATTGCGGTCTTTGTCTTATCAAGTACCCAGAGAAGAGATCCTCGTTTCTGTTTCTCACGAAGTGTCTCTACCAGTTCCAGGTTTCTGCGGCTGGAACTGTCGATCAGCATAAATTTATCCGCGGAATACGGACGGATCGATGCCATATGAGATAAGGCTGTCTTCTGTGTCTCATTCAGATACTGAAAAAGTGCTCCTGCTGCGATCACGCCGCTGTCATAATCCTGGATACCAAGTCCTTCCAGTGTATTTACATGGAAGTGTTCTCTCAGTGTGCGCTTGCACAGACTGTCATCAAAATACCAGTTATCCAGCGGGAAAATACAGATATGAAGGCGGTCTTTCAGATCTTCTGTATCAATTCCGCTCATAAAAAAAGCGTCATTGCAGATGATTTCCGCAGGGACGAATTTGTTGATCTCATCAAGAAGCTTCTGAGGTTTGTCAACTTCTGTAAGAAAACAATCACCTGTTGTGATATCTGCGATGGCACAGCCAAAATGATCTTCCATTGATACAATAGACATCAGATAATTATTCTTGGACTCATCCAGAGAAGTCGCATCCAGCGTTGTTCCGGGTGTAACAACACGGATCACTTCCCTCTTGACCAGCCCTTTGGCTTTCTTCGGATCCTCCACCTGCTCGCAGATTGCTACTTTGTGTCCTCTTTCGATCAGGCGTTTGATATAGGTCTCCGCCGCATGAAACGGAATCCCGCACATCGGTGCACGCTCTTCAAGGCCGCAGTCCTTGCCTGTCAGTGTCAGTTCCAGTTCTTTGGATACAAGCAGTGCATCATCAAAAAACATCTCATAAAAATCGCCCAGGCGGTAAAATAAAATACAGTCTTTATAAGTTTCCTTGGTCTTGCAGTATTCCTGCATCATCGGTGATAATACACTAATATTCTCCGGAAACCCAGTGTTTATGCGGCTTTTAGAAGTTCCAGGTGTTGATTTGACCACATTATTACGATAGTTTTTTCCCTCGTTAGTGTTTTTGTCTATACTCAAGTATTTAAACCTCTCTTTAAAATTTTATCTCCATTTGCAAAATCAGGTTTCTGTTCCGTATTTTTGAATATACAGTTCGTATTCGTCATCTATATGTTCTTCTTCAATGTGTGTATAATAATTAGTCATTTTTTCATCAGAGTGTCCAGCTATTTTCTTTACTGTAGCGGCATCCATTCCCGATTGAATGCATCTTGTTACAAAAGTATGACGGAAAATATGAGGATGAACATCCATTAAATTCGGATCTCTGTTCTCTTTTTCTGCCAGAGCAATTTCATGTTTATTAACAATCCCAACAATCCCGCCTGCATTCTGTTTGAGCTGATGATGGAAGATAACTTCTTCCTGAAGATGTTGTAAAAATCAGACCGGGATATTTTTTTAAAAGTATATTTGGTTTTCCCCAGGTTTTCCCCAGGTTTTCTTTATCACGATCCTGTTTTTCCTTCCAGCTCATAAAAGCAGCAATCACTGCATCCGTTAATGGAACCTTTCTATTGCTGGCACTTTTCTTTGGTGTTGTAATCTGAATAGTAGAATACCTTTCAGGAAGTTCATTTCCTTTCAAATCATAATATTTTGTAACTCTGTTTAAGGTTTTATATACACGAAGCTTTTCATGCTTAAAGTCAAGATCACACCATTCTAGGGCAAGTGCTTCCCCTATACGTAATCCTGTATGAAGAAGAATAAAAAAGAGTTCATAATACCGGGTATTCTTGCAGCTCTCAAGGAAACGATGAGTGTCATATATACTAAGACATTTTTCATCTTCTTGTTCCTGCATTATCTTCTCATCAGGTATTTCACCCGGTTCTTCTTTAGGCAGTTTAATATCGGCTACGGGATCTATGGGTATCATTTTTCCACCATATGCCTTTTTGAAAAGCTGACGGACTACACTTAATGATTGTATTACCGTTGTACGTGCATATCCTTCTTCTTCGAGTCCCTTTATCATGTCAAGAATATGTGTTGGACGGACCTCTATTAACCTCATGTAACCAATATATTCTCTTACTCGCTCAAAACCATTTACATAGTTACTTAAAGTGGTTGCTTTAACAGAATGCACCACATAAATAAGCATCCATTTTTCATACCACTTTGAAACAGAAATTCTAGGATCATATCCTGCAATTCCGGGGGAAACATTAGCAAGGTAGGCATTTCTTTCTTTTTTTAGATGTTGTAAATTTGTACCATAAATTGAAAACGTTTTTCCTGTACCGCGAACGAAAATTCTGGCCTCATATCGTCCATCTTTTCTTTGATATAATCCTTTTCCTAATTCTTTACCCTTTAAGTTTTTGCCCATAACACCACCATCCTTTCTGATGATAATGCATGGCACTGGATATATATTTTAGCACAACAAAAAAAAGCTTTCAAGACTGCCGATCTATCCATTTTTGAAATTTTTTCTTATCAATCAGTGTTCTGCGCCCAATCCGTACCATGAAACAGTTTTCATTCATCAATGATCTCATTGTTTTCTCAGAAAGTCCTGTAAGCTCACAGGCTTCTTTAACGGATATAAGAATTTTATCGTTGTTTGCTTCCGGCTGTGTTTTTTTTCGCAACATATATAACCGGTCAATATCTGCAGGCAGATGATATTGACCGTTCCTCCTCTCTATTATATAAATTCTAAAAAAGGCTGCCTGCTGGCCTTATAGATTAATCCAATGTTCTACGTTCCTGTTGGCTGACATAATACTCCACTGCTTCCTGTAAACTGCATCCGGCCCTATGGCTTCGACTTATTACACTGCTTTTATTTATTCCTAATTCCTCACAGCATACTTTAAGCGATGGATAAACAGTTCCATGATATTCAAATTCCGGGTTACTTAACATTTTTTTCCTTTTTCTCGTCATAAAATGTGTAAACGATTCTTCAAGAGAACAATTCTTATCTCGTGCTCTTTGTCTCACACATATATCATCAATACCATATTTTTGACAACATGCCCGGAGACTTCGATATTCTATTCCTTTAAATGTAAATTTTTGTATTCTTTCGGCAATCATATCTTTATTTTCAATAAAATGCTCCAATGATTCTTCCATAGTACAATTCAATCTATATTTTCTTGAAGATACACTGTCAGCGTTGACTCCATATTCCAGACAGCATTCTTCCAAAGACCTATAGGTTTTGTCTCTAAAAATAAATACCGACGGCTGTGTTTCCATTCTGGCTTTCTTTATGAAATGATCCAAAGATTCTTCAATGCTGCATTCTGTTGTTTTGGCACGGTTACGCACACTGGAAGCATTAACGCCGTATTCAGCACAACATGCTGAAACACTTTTATACCTTTTCCCTTTATAAAAGAATTGCATTTTCGGTGTTTCTGTTTCCTTTTTTTGAATATAATATTTCACAGCTTCTTCCCATGTACACTTTTTTCGCCAAGCTCTACTGCGTACACTAGATTCATTAATTTCATAGAATTCACAACATTGTCCAAGTGAGATATATTTATTTCCCTCATAAAAAAAAGCCTCTTTTGCACGATGCCTTTCTTTAGACATCACTTGATTTTCAGGAATTTCTTCTTTTTTCGTTACTTCTTTTGGCATACAACCTTCCATATGAGAGATAATTTCTTCCATAACATCCGCGTGAGGACGTTTCGCTTTAAATACTGCTGAACTTACTGACTTTGGTTTTAATCCATACGCAAGACAACATTCCGTAAAATTTTTGTATTCTTTTCCACGGAATTCAAAGGCTCTTTTCTCTTTAGATTTGATATAATGTGTAATCGCACGTGTAGAAGAAACCCCATTTTTTTCCATATACAAACGTACTGATATAGGATTTATCTCCAGGTCTTCACAACATTGAGGCAGTGATGGGTATTTCACACCATGATATGTGATTTCATGTGCCTTTTTCCATTCTATTGCCCGTTCAATCGCTTCCTGTGGTGTGCATTTTCGATTCCACATATCGGTCTTGACAGAATCTTCGTTTAAATCATAAAATTCGCAGCAGGTCTTAATGCTGGCCCATTTTCGATTTCGGAATATGATCTCTTTACTTTTTTTCAATTCAATAAAATGTGTAATTGCTTCTTCAGTATTGCATTTATATTGATTCTGGTACGACATTACACTACGGTAACATATTCCATAAACTTTACAGCATTGACGTTTACTTTCAAAAGTCTTTCCATTATATACAAATTTGAATTTCTCCCTATAGTTTGATCTGATTTTACGTGGCATAAAAACTTCTTTCCTCCTTTTGGCGTGATTGGATCTGATACATGTCAAAACATTTTGCCAAACAAAAAAAGACACTCCAAGAGTCCATTTTACTCTTTTTGTGTCTTTATCGATTGATCCGCAGACGCGGTATAAAGTATAAAATTCTGACCTCGTATCAGAATAAAATTTTATGCAATCTGTCTTGCAAAATGTTCAATTTTATCGTATCATTCCAGATATTTAATGTCAATTTCACTACAGGCTTTAAACAGTAGCAGCTGCGTAGTATTTTACTCGTATTCCTGCGAATACATACATAAACTGTTGCATACATGTAAATGCCCCTCCGGTCTTTTCACCGGAAAAGGGCACTTACAGAAGGCTTTTTGTATTCATGTCATACAAAAAATCACATAAATCAAGATTGGAAATGAAACAAACATAAGCCCAAAATCAACAAAGATCAATAGCAACTTTAATTTTTCCTCCAAAGCTCATCCTCCGTTTCGAGTATATTTAAGGAATTCCATAAAATCCCTTATACTTAAATAAAAGAGAATTTCAGAGCTGTTTCTGTAAATATCCCCAAACTTTCACAGGAATTTCATTTTTACTTTTGAAGTTACTTTTGTGATATATCAATCTGCTATTATGCGGCCTGTTCTTCCAGTTCCCGATTCCCTGCCTCCATTAAATCTTTCTCCAGAATTTCAGCAAGCAATTTGTTGCAATACCCAACACCGTTTACACGAACGCCTTTGCTGCGGAGCTCGTCAATCTCTTTTTTCCTAAGACTCTGACTTTTTACAGCCAGTTTATAATCTTCTTTTGCCAGTTTCTTTTTTAATTGTTTCTGCCATTTTATAAGAAAATCCCTTGCAAGCTCAATATCTTCATTCTGCTGGTTATAAAAAGTACGTGTCTGCCTTATGGTCCCATCCGGTTCCACTTCAAGCGTATAGTACGCCTCCGTTGGTTGTTCTGCCTTTCTTAAAAACAGGATATAGGATTCCTGCTGGCTCATTCGTTCATAATAGGTTTCTGTATTATTTACGCAGTGATGCATCAGTTTTGCTTCATACAAAATGTCATCCACTTTTTCCGGCACAACGATCTGATACTCTTTGTCCGCATATTCATATTTTTTCAAATCCCTGCATATACGATTCAGACCCGGATACTTCTTTTCCAGCTCTCCGGCTCTTAAAATCAAATCTTTTGCTTCTATCTCTTTTATCATTTCATTATGTCTCTGCATGAGCTTTCGTGCACGGTAGATAACAGAATCCTGCACATTCACTCCGACCCGAATTGCCATATTGAGATAATCCTTCCATGTTTTGATCAGGTCTTTCACGGATTCCCCACTTTCTGCTGCCTGCTTTTCCAGATAATTTTTGATCTGTAAAGGGGCCATACGATCCATAATGAACATAAGATCCGCTGGTTTAAGCTTTTCCCGGCACATCCACGAAATCACATCGTCACGGATCAACTTGTTTTGGGCTTTTTCAAGTAATAGCCATTGAAGAAAAATCTCTCCCCCATTGTTTGTACGCAGCCTTTTTAAGCGGAATCTATCAATTCCCAGTGCTTTTCCAAGATCTCCGGAATCTTCACAATAGATCTGTGCTTTATTATCCATAATGTCCTCTGCCAGATGATAAAGTCCTGCTTTAATGAGCCGTTCCAGATAAGGTCTTTCTTTAACCATTTCAAAAAAACTTACCGGATCTAAAAACCTTTTGACTTTTGCATATTCGTGGAATCCTGTCTTTCGGAATGTCCTGTTTTTAATACCATGCAGTGATTTTCCATAAATATTTCCCATATTATATTTTTCATATGTCATATAGCCACCGTAACCTGGATACAGTGGAACCTGTAATTTACCCTGGATCCATCGGCTTTCTTTTGTCCAATGATGACGGCCGAAATAATATTCTTTCGTATTTAATTTTTCATCATACAGGATTCTCCGGCGCTCAAAGAAAGAATATACTGGTTTTTTATATGAGCTGCTTACTATGAGCATCTGAAGCTGGAATTCTCTCAAAACAAATACATTATTTCCACAGGTCTGAAGCAGGTATGCAGTCTCTTTTTGGGTTTCTATATTTTTGGCCCGGCCTAATGCTTTATATTGAATCTGATGTCTGCATTTTGGGCAATGCCCCACTGCATTATGGTGAGGATGGCTGATTGGAACTTCGCTTTCACACCAACTACAATATCCTGTCTGATCTTTCCTGCGGCTGTAATGATAAAAGATAAAATTCTGGGTAATTCCAACTTTTTTCTGCCATCTCAGCCAGTCTTTCGGAATTTTGGGAAGTCTATCCATACACTGATCCCAGCTTGTCAGAATTTTTTCATATTTCATGCCCAGCCTCCGGTGTCTTTGCTCACGTTGATATACATACAGTGCATAAAAAGCATCGTCATATTCACTTTCAAGATACTTTTGGATCAACGCTGTATCCGCCTCTTTCATATAAGAATTTTCCTGATATAACCATTTTGAGAAAATGGTCTTATCCAGCATACTTTCTGACCATTTCTTTGTCCGGTAATCATACCCTTTAAAAATATCGTTCTTTTTATCAATATATAATGTATATACAGGTTTCCGACAGTCCATGGAAAGATATTCTGCCAGATAAAATGCTGCTTTTAAAATATTGTTTTCTACTTCTGCACGTAAATATAGCCCTCTCTGATAAATCAGCTGCTCCGTATAGTATCTTTTATCTCTTACCGGCACATCTTCTTTTGCAAGTTTTATCAGTTCATCCGTAGCTTCCAGCAATTTCATGTTACGCAATTCTTTTTTATTCATTTCCGTCCTCTCCTTCATTTTCTACTGCATATAATGTCATTTTCTCTTTTCTGCTCAAATGCAGCAGGGGAACTCCCTGCCGCATCCACTTTATCCTTTTATTTACGCCGCTATTTCAGTAGGGCTTTCTTCGTTTTCTGCCGATTCCACTGGTAGGTCCATTAAGTCTTTCTCTAAAAGATCAGCCAGAAGTTCCCCAGCAAATGCTCCGCCATGGACAACTACATGCTTATCACGTATCTCCTGATAGTTCTGCTGCCTGAGCTTCCTGCTTTCTTCTGTGCTCTTACGATCTTTTTTGGTTAATCGTTTCTGAATTTCCTTCTGCCACAATGTTAAAAAAGAAGTCACCTTATCAATGTCCTTATTTTGACGGTTGAATTCCGCACGTTTTTGCCGGATGGTTCCATCTGGTTCAACTTCCAGTGTATAAAACGGTACTTTCGGATTCTCTTTTTCCCGCAAAAACAGGATATAGCTTTCCTTTGAAACGATCCGGTCAAAATAAGTATCCGTCTTATTTACACAGTGATGAAGCGTATCACCTTCATGTAGGATGTCATCGATACTCTTTGGCGCAATAACCTGATATTCACCGTCACTGAACTCATATTTTTCTTTCAAATCAATGAGATGTTTCTGAAATCCGACATACTTTTCTTCCAGCTCCCTGCGTCGGATTCCGCGTTTCATTTCTTCTATCTTCAAAACCGCCTCTTTATGGCGCAGTTGAAGATCTCTGGTACGGTAAATAATGGAATCATGTATATCCATTCCCAGTCTTTTTGCCATAGAAAGATAATCGTTCCACACCTGCAGCACATGGCTGATATCATCCCCGGATTTTTCTGATTGTTTCACAAGATAATGTCGAATCTGGCAGATGCTCATCTGGTCCAGAACAAACTTCAGGTCGTTTGGTTCAAATCCTTCTTTTACCATCCAGCATATTTCTTCATCCCCGATTGTTTTTCCTGTACTCTTTTCAAGTTGCAGCCATTTAAGTTCTTTTACCCCGCCATTCATATCTCGGAGCCTTCGAAACTCTTTCTTATTCACGGATAGGAATTCGGATGGTTTTCTACCTTTTCTTTTTATTGCATCTGTTGTCCTGTAATCCAGTACATCATCAACTAACTGGAAAAGCCCTGTCTTTACAATCTGTTCCAGTACCGGATACGTCTTCCACAGGTAAAGATATTTTCCAGGATCTATCTTTTTCTGACCAAGGGCGTACTCACGCAGACCTGTTTCTTTTAATTCATGCCTGGACAGATCCGACAGGGTGTAAGGATAGACCATCCCTTTATACTGAATACCGCAGCAAGTATAATACCAAGGTTCCCCATATGAAATCCATCGCATTTCCCGCTGTTTAAACAGGCCATAAACAAAATTTGAAATTTCCTTTCCATTTGCAGAGAAGATTCTTCTCTGCTCTTCATGGCAGGTAGTTTCGCAATCTGTATAGCCGCCCCTTTTATACCACGTTCTGGCATGAAAGATCCTGAGCACAAAACCAGAAGTCTTGCGTCTCCTCTGGATAAGATAGACTCTGTACCACTTTGTACAAAATCTTCCAGACTTTCCCACAGAACGAAAAGTAATCGGTTGTCCACACACATTGCACCGTCCTTTCTGGTTATATTTGGGTGAGCGGATTGGAACATGTTTTTTGCAATATGTGCAGTATCCTTCTGTAGCACCATTTTTCTGATACTTGTAAAAGATATAGTGTTCCGTAATTCCATATTTTGAAACCCATCCGATCCAGTTCTTAGGCAGTCCAGATACAGTTTTCATCACCTGGTCCCATGAATCTGTGAGTTTTTTATCATGACGTATCCTTTGTTCTTTACGGATATTCGCCTGAAACTCTTCCAGTGCCCGGATTGCAGGCTGTATTGTCTTTAAATATTTTTGGATGATCTTTGTATCACAGCCATTTACATAGATGTTGCCCAAATTAGTTCTTACATCCCATAAGATACTTTCAAGAAGTGCCTTTCTCCATTTTTTTAATTTTTCATCATAGGTAATAAACCGTCTCTCTTTTCTGCTTATAAACAGACGGTACCTTGGAAAGTTTATATTCTCCTCAATATCCGTTACGGCAAACAGATACACTTTTAAAATTCCTTTTTCTACTGCTGCCCGACAATACATCCGATATTTTCCGGGTTCACCCCTTTGTTTCTCCAATGGACTCAAAGATATTTCCGTTTTCTTTGCATCGGCGATATGTCTGTTCATCACTTTTAATGGTTTTAATTCCATCAACCTCTTTTTTCTCATAACTCCACCAGCTTTCCAGTCACATCAATCCATGCTTCCTCCGGATATTTCTGACCATCGATACAGATGACCCCAATTTCCAGGATCTGGCTGTTGCCAGGCTGCTCCTTTAAAAGTAACAGTAAATCGCCCTTTTGTCCTTTGGCTTTGGGGTCTTTTCCACGTACAATGCAAAATCCGTTGCAGCTGGTCCCGTTTTCTTTTGCAACATGGGAGTTCCATTTCCGGTTTGGATATTTCGACATGTAAGCAGCTCCATGTAATAACAGGCTTCTCAATTCAATTTTCTTTAACAGGCGCATCTTTGTGCAGGAGATTTTTGAATCTTCTCCATCTTCATCCAAATCCCCTGATGCATCTACTATGTAATACACGGAATTTTTCCAATTCGGATAATAGCAGAGACAATCCAGTGGGTTTTCTGCACAATGAAATCCATTTTGTCTACAGTTTGCTTTTTCCGTTTCATTTATGCCATACTCCTGAAACTGAAAGCCCCGACATTTCAAATCCTTTTGAAATCCTTTATATGCGATCATATCCTTCTCCTTTAACTCTCTTTCGGCTGCATCATGTCAAACAAGGACATCTGCCCGGAATCTTTTGATTTTTTCTTGCTGATATGCTTTTCTTCCTGCTCCGCTGCTTCTTTGGGATGCACCTCGGAATCTTTCTTTGTCCCCTGGTTTTTCGGTATTGTTTTCGTTCTCTTATTTACCGAATCCCATTCCTTTTGAATCTTTTTCTTTTCTTCCTGCTCTTTTTCTGCTATTTCTTTTTCATCATCTTTCGCATAATATTCAAGTACCCAGGGAAAAACCTGGTCGCCGGAGAGTGCCAGGCCTGTATTGGCCCGAATGCCGTTCTCTCCCTTTTTTTTCGCTCCCTCCAGTGCAATGTTGTAGGCTTTTTGCGTCACGTAATCCAAACATCTCTGAAGCATCTTATGTTTTTTTAACACCTGTGCATCTAAAGCAGAATCCGTTTTGGCAAGATTTACAAGATACTGTCCTATGATGTCCGCAAAGCCTGCATCCTTTAAGGCAAACATTTCTGCACGCAGTTTTTCAGACGCATTCACAAACTTTCTTTCCTCAATCGGTATATCAACCAGCCGGTAGCGGCTGCCCTGAATAAATTCCTCTGTCTGTTTTTTGGAAACTGCATGTGCTTTGGCAAGTTCCCGCACACCATCCATATTCCCACTCTGGCGGTAATACAATGCTGCTGTATTTAATTCTTCTGCAGTTTTTATGATCTCATTTAACATAATCGGTCCCTTCTTTCCTGATAAAAACATGAGGCAGAAGAAAAAATCTCCTGCCTCTGCCTGCTTTTTATGCCGCATTCATTTTCTGTTCAGCCGCTTCCATTTCTTTTTCTACTTCCAATGCAATCCTGCGTCTCTCAGCATCATCAGAATCCAAAAGATTGATCATTTCCAACACAACACGGCGAACCCATTCATTTTCCTCCCATCCTGCACTGATCTGGCGGGCTTTTTCTGTCAGTTCCTTCCAGTCAGCATCTTCCAGATCCCTGCCACGATATTCCTTATAGAAAGAATAGATTTCTTTCATGGCTTTCGGTGCCTGAATCTTTGCCGCTTCATCCAAATTGGAAAGGAGCCCCATCAGCATGGGATGGTTTTTATATTTTTCAATCAAAGGACGGATACCGGTCTGTATTTTACCCGTATAAAGTCCTAAAAAATCATTAAATATTCCTGCAATCAATTTCTGATCTGTCATTCGTTTCCTTCCTTTCTGTGAATTTTCTTACTCTGCGCCTGACCGTAGATGGAAAACACTGAAATGCTTCCGATACTGCATCCTGGCTGTATCCCTGATCAAGAAGAGCCTTCATAGCCGCTGCCATTTCTGATTCCTTGAGCTTTTTTATGGACGGTTTCCGAACTTTCTTTTTCAGTATTTTCCGGCAAAGCGGATGATCTGGTCCGTATTCGTACATTGTGCTGGCTTCCGCTGCATTCAAATCGCACAGGATTGCGATCAGCAGACAGTAATATCCCTTATATTCGTCGTCTTTCATGCCGCACCACCTTTATTGCCTGGTTTTCAAATGTACCTCTTTATCCTAATTTGCTTTAAATTCTTTTTGATCAAGACCATTTTCGAGCAGATATCTTTCCGTACCTTCTGGATCGAGCTGTGCAAGTCGTGCAAGATTAAACTCTGCGACATAATAGCTGCCATAATTGATTTTCCTCTTACCTACAACTTTTCCGAGTTTATACTTCTCAATAAACGCAACCTTTGCTTTTGCGCCGCAATCTGAGATTATTGCCTGCCCCGGTCTTAGGAATCCCATAACTCCAATTGTAAGGTCTCCGAATAATTCCAGTTTTTCCTTACATTCTTCTTGCTTTTGCCATAATCCGACATACAGGGATCCGTCGCAGTACATATTCACTCTGACATATAATTCCTCATGTCCACATTCCCAGTCATATCCCAATGGTTTTTCATCTTTTCGAATGCATATATCCTGTCCCATATTCTGCCTCCTTTTTTAATTTTCCTGTTCATCTTTTATGGATTATTTTATATTTCCTCCCTTCCTGTTTTTTGTACACCCCACATTTCGTTTTTGGGCAACAAAAAAAGACACCAAAAATCTTCTTTTGATTTTTGATGTCTTCCTATTGATTGATAAAAGGCATTCGCCTAAATGTTGCTTCCGGAACAGCATATCCGGAACAAAAAACTTTACTGCGTGGCAAACCATGCATAAAAATAATCCATTTATATGGTAACACAATATATTGAATTCGTCAATAAAATACAGCGCATAGAATGCTATATCTTGTTATTCTGCCATTTTTCAAGTACGCTTACCATTTTTACTTCTCTGTCATTTCTACGTTCATCAGGAAAATTTCCAAGGAGTCATATATTGAAATATACTATAAAAAATAGTAGAATTTTTCTCTCTCGCACAAGATGAATAGAAGCCCGTTAAGGGATAGGAAAACGCCGAAAACCCGCATGAACACTACGTTTTTGTGAGTTGTCGGCGTTTCTTTTACCCTCTGTTTTCATGGTGCTTTTTCCGTAAATGGTGCCCAAATGGTGCCCAAATTCCACGCGGGCATATAAAAGGTTGTAAAGAGCAGTAAAGAGATACAGCGGTTAAAGGTCTATTTCGCTGTGTTTTTTCTTTGCTGCCCGTTTTCCTTTTTTCGGCTCGGCTTCCTTTGGTTTCTCCGGGGCTGCTTTTTCCACCGCGCTATGGTAAGCGTCCAAAACTTCTTTTTTTCGTTCAAGCCGCACGTCCACATAACGGGCGGTAACAGCTTCAAAGTTCATGGAAAGCCCAAGCGACGCGCCGATACCCGCAAGCGTATGCCCCAAGACTTCGCCAACCGTATAGAAGTCGCCTGTCAGTTGGTGCATATTGGTCGCTGCCGTATGTCGTAAATCGTGAAAACGAATGTGCGGCATATCCAAATCTTCAAGCAGCTTTCCAAATTGAGAGGACACCCACGACGCGGCGATAGGTGCGCCGTCCGGCTTTGCTACAACAAGGTCATTGTCATAGTAAGGCTTTCCGTCTTTTGCTGCCTGTTCTTTCTGTACTTCCTGCATGGCAAGCTGTTTGAGGAAGAACGGGCGGGCAAGCTCCGTAATGGGTAGCTTTCTGCCGTTGGATTTCGGCGGTGCCATTTCTTCAATGACTTTTGTTTTTGGCGGTACCTTGAAAGGTAGCTGCTCGGTAACATCAAAGGTGTTGTTCTCCAAATCCACATTGCGCCAACGCAAACATAAAAAGTATTTAGATGATGTGATTGTTCATCTTTATGCCCGAAATACCCCGTTGCAGGGGATAGACTTTTTTTGATAATTGGGGGAATGTCGATTTGTGTCGATAAGTTGATAAGTGCATGGCGGCTACCTCCTAAAGCCGCCATGCCTTTACATGGTAGAGGGTCGTCGTTGGAATTTAGATGGATAAAAAGAAACGGCGGCTCTGATAATCAAAGCCGCCGAAATAGAGTAGGCGCGTGAAAATGTGTCTGCTCTGCGACGGCTTTTTTTCTTTTGCCGTCGTCCGGCAGATGAAATCATTTAGTTAAATAGTCAGATTCATCTATTGTTTTAAGAATATAATTCACATCATCATATCTTGAAGAATCCGATTGAGAGCCTAAACTACATATTAAAAATTCCTTTCCATGTTGTTGATAAAGAACAACTAAATTATAGTCATTAGATAAGGAACCTGTCTTGATACCTTTAACATTTTCATTGTAATATTCTGATGTTTGGTCAAGAAAAGTATTAGTATTCCTCCATGTCTGCGTACTTCCGTCAGGTAAAGTAGCTGTATAATTACTCTTTGAAACAATATCTCTAAACCATTGCTTCTCTAAAAGGTGAGTAGATACTGATTTTAGGTCTGAAACGGTAGTGAGAGCATTGACATCATATCCGCTTGGGTCATATAAAATTGTGTTTTCATACCCTTGATTTTGTAAGTAATTATTTAGATGTTCCATAAAAACATTAATACGTTCTTGACTATTCTTAGCTTGTGGTGAAAGAATAGAACCACAATAATCCGCGACTACATAAGCAGCGTCATTTCCAGATGGAACCAACATGGCAGCAAACAAATTGTGGAGAAAATATTTTTTCGCGTCTATATTCGCAACAGATGAACCAGGTTTAGTTAATTGGATTGCTTCATAATTTGCAGGAACAATACTATCTAAATCCGCAAGTGTTGCTGCGTATTCAATGACAAATAATTTGGCTAAGCTGGCAGGAAGCTGTTGCTCGTTTTCTCGCTTTGAAATAAATATATTGTCATTAGAAAGGTCAACTAATATGAGGGATTTTGCATTATAAAAATCTTGAAAGAAAATTCCATTCAGCCAAGAGTTGATTTTATTCTTCTCATTGCGAAAATTGTCAGGTTTCATTGCCCACGGTATGAAAAATACACCTGCTATCGTTACAGCAGTAAGGAAAACAAAAAATATTCCGAAACGAGACGTCCTTCTCTTGTATTTTCTTTTCATAAATTGCACCTCCGACAGTAATCAGTCAGATTTAATAGGTAAATCTAATTGGCATAATTTGCTCTTATACTTTCTGTAAATCCAGAGGGGTCACCTAATTTTGCTTTATCTATATTTTCGCGCAAATAATTACGAGTTGCGTCATCACACCGGTCTATTCCCATATATGGCATGTCGAAGGCTTTTTCCAATTCTTCTAATGCTTTTTCGGCTCGCTCTGGATCTGTATTATAAGTATCAAGCCATTCTTTCATCCATGAATATTCCCACAAATAAGAAGCTCTCGTTTCTCCATAACCAACCTGAAAGGAAGCTCCTGTATCTTCATCTTCCAGTTTATCAGGAAGTGTAATGCCATCAGGCCAATTCAAACTGTCAATGGTTGCAAGATATTCTTCTTCAATGTGTGCAAAATCCGTGAGTCCTCTTGAAGTAGAATTTGTTTCAGAATTTGAACAACCTGTAAACATCAGACATACCAATAAAGAAAGCATTGCTCCTAAAAAAATCGTTGTTTTCATAGATAATATTTTCATGTTTTTCCTCCAATTTTATAAAATTTATTTTATCTAAGCGCCAATGCAGGTTCAAGCTTTGCAGCTTTTAACGCTGGCAATAGTCCTCCAAGCAACGCTACAACAACGGATGTTATAACAGCTACCACTGCCGAAAGAATAGGATATTCCAGTGCCGCTACGGGAGAATCCACAGGCAGAAATAACCCCATGCCTTGAACCAAGAAAAAGGATATCAGGATTGAAACAATACAAACAAACACTGATATAGTTAATTGTGCGCCTAACACTAAAGTAACAATATTCGCACGAGAAGCGCCAATCGCCCGTCTAATTAGTAATTCGTGAGTACGTTGTTCCAAGGATGATAACCCTATGTTAATTTGTCCTAATACAGAAACAAATAACAATAAAAATGATGTTACCAAAAGTCCTAATTGAAGTACAGAAAGTACGGAATTATAAGTATCTCCAATATCACTTTTCCCTATGATATCCAAATTTCCTCCTATTGTATCTTCTAAAATGTCATGTAATGACGAATACATCTGTCTCATGGTAATTCCCGCTTCTGAATGCCAATGAACAGTTGCATTTTTTACTTTCCACATATTCGGAACAAGTAGTTCTATTGAATGGGCGTCAAGATATACAGTTGGTATATCTGTCCCGTCATTCACAGTACCTACCACATTAAATGGTGTTAATGAAAGACTACTTTCTACATTTCCAACAGCATATGAAGTATCAAAATAATTCTGTGCTGCTTTATTTACTACCATGCACAGAGTTTTATTTATTTCCGAAGAATCAAACCAATCCCCTGATGACATAGGCAAATTATAGATTTTGTTATATGTGCTTGTAGTAAAAACAACATCTACGGGTACAGTCTTTTTGTAAACAGTGTCACTTATGTCTTGTAGAGAAGAGACAGACGCTACTGGAGCAACTGTTATCTCTTCCAGCATGGAAAAGGTAACAGCCACAAAATGATCAGTATTGTAAATTTCTCGAAAAAAATTCTCCATTTTAATGGTATCTTGAAAATCTGATCCTGTAATTGAAAAAGAATATGTAGGACTCCATCCATACATCTGTGCATTGACAGAAATCAAATATTCTTTACCAAGCGTTCCCACCAAGACAGAACTAATCATTGCAATAATTCCTACAAACATCGATATACCTGTTAAGATATTTCTTAGAGGAGAAATACGAAGGTCTTTAAGAATCATATTTAACACATTGAAGCCTCCCTCCGTCCATTTCAAAAATTGTATTACAAGTCTTTGCAATATCGAGGTCATGAGTTACTATTAAAAGCATAATGCCATTTTTAAGCACAACTTGATGTAAAAGGTCCATAATTTGTTTTCCGGTTTTTTTATCTAAAGCACCAGTAGGTTCATCACATAAAATGGCTTCCGGCGATACTGCAAGTGCGCGGGCAATCGCCACTCTTTGTTGTTCGCCTCCTGATAAATTAGATGGATAATCATTTTCTTTTCCTTCTAATCCAACACTTTGCAAAAGATTTCGTATTGCTTCTTTCCGCTGTCTTGTATTCATTTTCTTTTTGGAATAAAGTAAAGGAAGCTCAATATTTTCCCAAACTCTTAAATGTTTAATTAAAGAATAGTTTTGAAAAACAAAACCGATATTACTTGCTCGAAGCATAGATAGCTGGCTATCTGTTAAAGTGGAAACAGACATACCATTATAAAGAAATTCGCCTTGATATGAGTGGTTGAGTAAACCTATAATTGATATAAGGCTTGTTTTTCCTGAACCCGATTTGCCTACAATAGCATAGCTGTTTCCTCGCTTTAGTTCCATATTTGCTTTGTTTACAGTTACTAAGGTATCACCATTATTCAAATTAACAGTCGCTACCAAGTTTTTTATTTGAATTAAATTTCCTCCATTCGTTTTTTCCATGTTACAAATTACTCCTTACTCCTTGGGTCAAGGTTTGGGGGAATAGAAGAAATTGTATCGCCCTCATTTACACCCGACAATATTTCTATATATGCACCATCAGTTGCACCCAGCATAACTTCTGTTTGAATTTGTTTTCCGTCATTTATTACGGTTACCATTCCCTTACCTTGTCTGCCCGCAATGACTGAAAGTGGTAACAAAAGCACATCTTTTCTAGTTTCGGCTGTTATGACAACGGTAGCACTTTGTCCGGGTTTTACATCAATATCTTTTCCAATTAAACATTGCAATGTGCTTTCTGCATTTTCTGATACTGGTACTACAACTGCAATCGCTTCCGTAGGTCCCACACCATCAACTACTTGAAACTTTGCTTTTAATGCTGCATTTTCCGGCAATATTTTCAAAAAATTTTCAGCTTCAATATTGAGAGCAAAACCTGTGTACTTAGCTGTTGCTAAGGGATAATTTTTGGGAACACTCTCATTAGATGAGATAATAGAAAGAATCGTTGCGTCAACTGGGGATTTTATTTCTTCTTCAGATACTTTCCCAATCACACCACCCTCAGTAATTTTGTTGCCGGCTGAGGAACAGGCTTCAAAAGTACCCTCAACAGAAGAACATAAAACAAAATCCAAAGCCGGAATAATAGTTGTGTGAGCAGATACCGTTGGAGTAAGATTACCGCGAGTAACGGATACCGTTTCAACGGATTGTACTTTTGGATTTACGTTACTGGTTTCATTTTTCTGCTCGTCAAAACAACAGGCAGATAACACAATTATTATCATACATAGCATAGGTAACGCCATAATTCGATTTTGGTATTTCACCAACATACCTCCTTGTTATTGTATATTATATTTCGTTTAAAGATAAAAGGCTTTCACCTTGATACAATAATTATATCAAAATAAAAGCCTTAATTTTGATGATTGTTCGCAAGAAAATCCTCTTTTTTGCTACGGAATTTCTTACGATTTTCCTACGAAAGTGGAAGTGTAACTATAAATTTTATACACTCGTCTTTACTATGAGCAACAATAGTCCCCTTATGTAGTTCTACAATATGTTTCGCAATCGCAAGTCCCAATCCGGCACCACCACTTGTAGTATTTCTTGATGTGTCAACTCGGTAAAACTGCTCAAATATTAGTTTTAGTTTTTCTTCTGCGATAGGATTCCCAAAATTTTCAAAAGTAATTACAATAGTGTTCTCTTGAAGTTCTGTGGTTATTGCAACTTCTGTATCTGTATAACTGTAAATTACCGCATTACGCAAGAGATTATCGAACACACGTTGTATTTTGTTTGCGTCGCAATGTAGCATAATGTCGCTTGTACTATTGAGAGTACATTTCAAATTTTTTTCCTTTAATATGGGCTTAAATTCATAGATAAGTTGTTCTAATAAACGGGTCAAATTTATGTTGCTGTATTGTAATGTTATGTTAGATAAGTTAAATCGTGTGATTTCAAAAAACTCGTTTATCAAATCTTCAAGACGTTCTGCTTTATCAAGAGAAATAGAAAGATACTTTTCTCTTAACTCCTGTGATATTTGTTGTTCATCATCATGCAGTAGTGTTAGATAGCCAATGACGGAAGAAAGCGGCGTTTTCAAATCATGTGCAAGGTACATAATCAAATCATTCTTGCGCTGTTCATTTTCCTGTGCAAGTCGCGCATTGTTTTCTGCTTCTTGCTTTAAGCGATTTATGTTGATAGCAATTTCGCTTAGTTCCGGTGAGAGTTCAATATAATCTACTGATTTATCAAATAGTTTTCCTGTTGCAGCTTGTAACTCGTAGACATAATTAACAACCTTTTTCAAAAGTTTATAAGTCAAATACAAAATGCAAACTACCCATAATATAAGCCCTACCATATAAACATAAAGTCCCCTATATATCAGGTAGTAATGTTCCACATATCTATCCAGTACCCAAGTAAGTCCCATATCTAACGAAACCGTACACACTAAGATAATTCCCGAACAAATTACACTCTGTAAGATATAACTTTTAAACAGGATTGTAAGCAGATAATTTTGTTCATTTTTATTCAATTTCATAACCTACCCCCCAAACTGTTTTGATAAATTTTGGATTTTTGGCGGGTTCATTTAATTTTTCTCTAAGCCGCCCTATATGTGCCATTACGGTGTTGTTATTATCTAAATATTTTTCTTTCCAGATATTTTCAAATAGTTCCTCAGTTGAAACAACTTTGCCTTGATGTTCACATAAATACCAAAGGATTGAAAACTCGATAGGAGTTAAAGATATTTCTTTTCCGAACAAAAAGCATTTATGCGTGTCCTTATTGATAATCAATCCTCTAATGTCATATTCACTTTTTGGAAAAAACTGCTTTTTTGTTGGATTGTTGTACTTCTGATAGCGTCTTAACTGTGTTTTCACTCTTGCAATGACTTCAAGGGGATTAAAAGGTTTTGTTATATAATCATCGGCACCTATTGTTAGCCCCATTATTTTATCGCCATCATCAATTTTAGCTGTAAGCATAATAACAGGGAAATAATAATTTTCTCTAATTTTTTGGCAAATACGGAATCCGTCTATATCAGGAAGCATAACGTCCAATATCGCCAAATCAATTTCCGTTTTCTGAATACATTCCAATGCTTCAATTCCATTGTAATATTTGTGTACTATATAATTATCGTTTTTAAGATAAACTTCAAGTAAATCTGCTATCTCTTTTTCATCATCTACAACTAAAATTTTTTCATTCATTGTCTACACTCCTTTTTATCCTTTTATCAAATGGTTTTACTGCGCTCTTGGGTATCAACCACATATAACCGATTTTTGAAACACCAGGTATTCGATTTTCTTTACAAAGTATCTGCACACGCCGTTCAGAAATACCCCATTTTTCCGCTGCTTCGGGACAAGACATATATTCCATATCGTAACCGTCCTTTCTTCAAACATTATCAATATAATTATACTCGGATAACCGAATAATAGCAAGTACATGATATGCTCTATTTCTATCCATACTATGATGTGTGTAATCATATCTTGAAAGAGAGATGAAATATACAATGTAGTTGGGTGAAATGATTATGAAGCAGAGCAAAGAAAAGTTTGATTTTAAGGCTTTCGGACAGGCTATCAAAGCGGCAAGAAAAGCAAAGGGAATTTCCCGCAACCAGTTAGCGGATAAGCTGAACATTGCGCCGCGATATATCGCGTCCATTGAAAACAGCGGGCAGCACCCAAGTTTGCAGATTTTGTATGAGCTTGTAACCCTGCTTGACGTATCGGTAGACCAGTTCTTTTTCCCGGAACGGGAACAGGAAAAGTCCACACGCCGCCGTCAGCTTGATACCATGCTCAACGGCATGAGCGAAAAGGATTTGAAAATCCTGTCAGCTACCGCAAAAGGGATTGAGGAAGCCAACAACGAAATAACGGGGGAATAAAGTTCCCTCGTTTCTTCATAGAAAAAGCAGTTTGAAACGTCGCAGTTTGCGGCGTTTTTCTTTTGTCCTGCTTTGGCAAAATCAGATTTTCCATGTAGTAGGGATAAAGGGAGAAAGTTTCTTAGCAAGCATAGGAAAGGGGTACCCTTTCCGTATTTTCGCCCTCCTGCGCTGCGGCGCGTCGGTTGAAAATTGCTTGTTGGGAAGTGTCCCAAACCCTCGGAATGGAAAGGAGTGTGAGCCGATGAACGGCAGGAAACGGACAGTACAAATTAAATTCAGAGTAACAGAGGAAGAACGGGCGTTCATTGAACAGAAAATGCAGCTCGTCCCTACCCGGAAC
>NZ_JBBMEI010000059.1:0-20177 GCF_040096655.1 Blautia intestinihominis
GAAGGTGTAGACCCAAGCCGTGTCCGAGACAGTATCCGCCGTGGATTAAAGCAGCTTGTAAAATATTTTTGATAAAAATTCATTTGATTCGCCTGTTTTTTGTCAGTGTTAATAAGAAGGTTATACCGATTTGAAGTGCGCTTATTAAGAAAACGCCAGATCCAGGGGCGTATCACCTCTGCATCTGGCGTTTTCTTATAGATTTGTACTTGCCTGTTTATCCAATATTCTTTTTTAATGAGGCAATCCATGCTTGGATTGCTTCCACCAGTACATACTGCTGACGCAAAACAGCCATACCTGTTGCGGGAATACTGGGTTCATTTTCTTTTTTCTGTATATTATGTTCCAGATAGGATTTTAAAGTACTAATATTTTCCTCAATTTCTGCTATGCACGATTTTTGTTTTTCAGGTGGCAAGGAATCCAAATTCACAATAACAGCGTTGAAGTCCAGAAAAATGTTAATAGGTTTTCCAGAAATCTCAAACATGAGCCGTTCAAATTCTGCTTCTCCGGCTTCCGTCAGGGAATAAATCGCTTTTTCTGGCATCTTCCCTTCCTTTACGATTTCGCCTCGGATTAGCCCCTTTTCTTCTAACTGAATGGCTTTTTTATAAATGGATGGAGTGCTGATTTTTACCCATTTGGATATGTTTCTATATTCTACTAACTTTTGAATATCGTAGGCGCTCATTGGCTCCTTTTTCAATATTCCCAACACGATTAAATCTATGGTTGCCATGTGGAATCACACCCTTTCACTATGCTTTCTGCATGAAAGAATACTGTCAAATTTACTATAAATTATAGTATTAGATTTTATACTCTTTGTCAAGATAAAACGCCTGACTTCTCTTGACATATACTATAAATTATAGTAGTATGATTTATACGGTAGTATACTATAATTTATACTACTATAAATTACACTTAAAGAAGCGAAAGGAGTATTAACAATGAATGAACGCAACAACAAACTTGAACTTTTGGGCAGTGCGCCTATCCCAAAAGCGCTGATGGCTCTCGGCATACCGATTATGATTGGGATGTTGATCAATGCACTCTATAATCTGGTGGATGCCTATTTTGTGAGTGGCTTGGGCAAAAGTCAAATGGGTGCTATTTCTGTCGTATTTCCGTTGGGACAAGTCGTGGTTGGTTTAGGTCTTATGTTCGGTAACGGAGCCGCATCTTATCTGTCAAGACTATTGGGACGCGGAGATAAAGATACCGCCGATAAAGTGGCAAGCACCGCATTGTATAGCAGTATTCTGATTGGTGCTATTATCATCCTACTTTCTGCGATTTTCCTTAAACCAATTTTGGTAATGTTGGGCGCGACGGAAACAATTATGCCGTATGCCTTGACATACGCAAGAATTTATGTGCTGTCCTGTGTTTTCAATGTATTTAATGTAACAATGAACAATATTGTAAGTAGCGAGGGTGCAGCAAAAACGACCATGTGTGCCTTGCTATTGGGAGCCGTATTGAACATCGGATTAGACCCTCTTTTCATTTATACTTTGGACATGGGAGTAGAAGGTGCAGCAATCGCCACAGCAATTTCGCAAATGGTATCCACGCTTGTTTATCTTACCTATGTTCTGCGCAAAAAAAGCGTATTTTCGTTCAGCATAAAAGAGTTTTCTCCTACGAGGCAAATGATAACGGAAATTTTGAAAATTGGAGTTCCCACTTTGGTGTTCCAACTGCTAACAAGTCTTTCGATTGCGCTAATTAACCGCGCATCCAGCAATTATGGCGATTCGGTCATTGCAGGCATGGGGGCGGTTACGCGAGTTACTTCTATGGGAACTCTTGTTGTCTTTGGATTTCTGAAAGGGTTCCAGCCTATTGCTGGATTCAGCTATGGGGCAAAGAAGTTTGATCGCCTGCGCGAAGCAATCAAAACCTCAATCATTTGGTCTACAAGTTTCTGCTTAGTCGTAGGCTTGGTGATGGCCGTTTTTTCTACGCAGATTATCTCTCAATTTACTGAGGGAGATAATCAAATGATTTTAGTGGGTCAAAAATCACTGTTTGCAAATGGGATCACATTCATTCTTTTTGGTTTCTACACGGTTTACTCCTCTTTGTTCCTTGCCTTGGGTAAAGGTGCGGCAGGTTTCTTTTTGGGAGCATGTAGACAAGGTGTCTGCTTTGTTCCTGTCGTTTTGCTGCTGCCTATGGTATGGGGAATGAACGGAATCCTATATGCCCAACCCATCGCAGATGTAATTTCCGTAGTAATCACTGTATTTATGGCGTTACACCTTCATCGGGAATTGTCTATGGCTGAAAAACAGGCTATGTCCAATTCGGAAATATAAGGTACTTCTCCTTGATTTATACTATCAACAATAGTACTATTGATAATAGTAAAAGTTGGAGGTGTAGTTATGTCGTCAATCGATTTAGTCATACTTGGTATTGTATTGGAAAAACCGCAAAGCGCTTATGATATTCAAAAAGATGTGGAGTACCACCATTTTCCACGATGGACAAAAATAAGCGTACCTTCTATTTATCGTAAGGTTCTCCAGTTGAGTGAGAAAGGTTATTTGCATAGCAACATTGTCAAGGGCGATAAGTTTGCAGATAAGGCTATTTATTCTATTACTGACCAGGGCAGAGCATATTTTAAGGAACTGATGGCCGCTTGCGCCGCTGGTCCAGTCCCCCTGCTATTCGATTTCAATGTGGTCATTACCAATCTGAACAAGATGGACAAAGCCGAAGCGTTGGAGCTGGTTTCGACTTTGCGCCGGAGCATACAATCCTCGGTTGAAGCTAACGAGGGCTATGCGCGCGAATTTGCAGACATTCCTTTGGTTGGGAGAACGATTTTTGAGCAGCAGCAGCTTCTCTATCGAGCCCTTATGGAATGGCTGGATCACTTTGAAGGACAGTTCTTAAAAGAATGAGCACGGCCTTCAAAAGCAGTTTGACCATCCTGTTTGAAGCTCCATTTTGGATCGGTCTATATGAAAGAACGGATAGCGGTAAATACGAGGTGTGTAAAATCACTTTTGGTTCAGAACCCAAAGACTATGAGGTCTATGAGTTTCTGCTGAAGAATTGGCATAAGTTGAAATTCAGTCCCCCAATCCAGGCTGAAGTATTCATAGAGCGAAAACTCAATCCCAAACGAATGCAGCGCGAAATTCAAAGTCAACTGCAAGATAAAGGCGTTGGCACAAAGGCACAGCAGGCGTTGAAACTCCAGCATGAGCAATGTAAGCTGGAACGTAAAGCCAAGAGCCGTGAACAGAAAGAGGCAGAGAAGCCTTACTGATTCGCTTGTAACTTATAACATTACCATGCGGACAATCGAGGTTAATGATAATTCTGCTATTATTTTCATTATGCAAACTGGATTGACATATAGCGCAATCATCTTGTTTGTAACCTGTTTTACTATCTTGGCTTTGCAGCAATTATCAGATTCCGGAAAATACAAATATCGCTTTCGGGTTCTAAGAAATATGGGTGTTGAAGAACCTCATATACGAAAGTTGATTTTGAAACAATTAGCTGTATGGTTTGGTGTTCCGGTTATACTGGCCCTTATCTTGGCTGGCGCATTCCTTGTATTTTTGATTGTAGGATTCCATATGCAGATTGCAGTGTATATCGGAGTACAGCGATTGGTGCAGCAGCTTTTGATTGTGTTGGCTATTTTAGGTGCCCTTTTAATAAGTTACTTTATTAGTACATGGGTCTTGTTTAATAAGTCTGCATCTGCCTAACTTTTTGCGTTTTACAGTGACCTTATCAACAAAAGAAAATGCAATAGTATTACCCTCCGTTCTGGTTTTGGAGGTACATCTATGAATTGAATTGCTACAAAAATGAAGCAATTCAGCCTGTTTTCTTGTCAAAAAAGAAAATGGTTAGGAGATTTCTGCAACATTTGGTCTTTATTATAGAATTACAAGTAAGATAGAAAATGTGATTAAATCTGCCGGACGACGGCAAAAGAAAAAAATCCGTCCGCTGTAACATTTCGCGGACATTTGCCTGTTATACTATCTGAAAAAGATAAGGGGGGATTGATATGGCAGCAGTAAAGACAGTATCTTTAACAAAAGAATATTCTAATGGAGAACACTATTTAAGAGCAGTTGATGATATATCTTTCACAGTTGAAGAAAATGAATTTGTAGCTATTATGGGAAGTTCAGGTTGCGGAAAGACCACGTTGCTCAATTTACTAGGTGGTTTGGAAAATCCCACACACGGATGTGTCTATATCAATGATGTAGATATTACACAGTTATCTATGGAGGAAAGGAGTTCCTTCAGAAGATGGCATATTGGGTTTATTTTTCAAAATTTTAATTTAATCCCAGAGATGAATGTATTTGAAAATATAGTTTTACCTGCCAAACTTATGGAAAGAAATATCAGTAAAAAAGAAGTAATGCGGATAGCTGAAGAACTGGAAATTGAGGAAAAACTATTACAAAATCCTATGACTTTATCTGGTGGACAACAGCAGCGGGTCGCAATCGCCAGAGCTATTTATACACATCCTACTATACTTTTGGGAGACGAGTTGACAGGAAATTTAGATTCTACAACCAGTATATCCGTTATGAAATTTTTGAAAAAGATGTGTAAAAAATATAGCCAGACAATGATTATCGTTACACATGATGAAAGAATAGCAGCTATGGCAGATCGGATTATTCAGATGAAAGATGGGAGGGTTGTATAGGATGGAGAATTACGATTGTAATCAGTCGGCTGAAAGAGTGCTTATGGATGCTTCCAGGAAAAAGAATCAAAACAGAAATCGTCTACTGTTTATCGTAATTACAATTACTGTAGGCGTGATTTTTAGTGTGTTCTCTTTAATCTATGGGAAGATGGAGATTGATATTCAGAAAAATATGAAAGCCGATGGTATGGCTGTATCGACCTATATTGAAAATGGTACAGCGGATATGACACAACAGCTTACACAGCTACCATGCATAGAAAGCATTGGGAAAGAAAAGTTTGCAGGAAAATTATTAGATGATTCCATAAAATATTGTGATTGCGTCATTACAGATGTGACCGGATTTGAAAAAATGATACGTCCTGCATTTACAAATGTGGTAGGGACTTATCCAGAAAAAGAAAATGAAATTATGCTTTCTACGAAAACTCTGCAATATCTTGGAATCAAGAATCCCGAAGTGGGCATGGAAATTGAACTGGATTTTTATTGGAATGACATTTTCAATACCAGTGGAACCGGTATGCAGAACTTTTTACTTTCTGGGTATTTTACAGAGTATCAAAATCAAACCTCCGGTGCTTCTGTGGCTTTTATATCAGAGAAATCAATGGAGAAGAACGGGCTTCAATGGGAGCCATGTAGGATTTTAATAGATCATACAAAGAAATATTCCAGTGGTTCGCAAATAGAACATATGCTGACAAATAACATAAAGTTGAATGAGGGACAGAGAATTGTAAGTATGAACCCAGCAGAATATCGGGCAATAAGTGAAATGATGGGAAGTTATGGATTTGCAGTCTTTTTTTCGGTTATGGTTTTACTTTCTATGTTTTTGTTTATTTACAATATCCTAAATATTTCGCTGGAAAAAGATTTACAACGTTATGGTCTTTTACAAGTAATTGGTGTGGAACAAAAGCAGAATATTAAAGTTATGAATCGTGAGATGCTAAAAATAGGACTTACGGGAAGTATCGCTGGAGCAGTTTTAGGGGGAATGTTTATATGGGGTATTATGCCATTGTTATTAGAAAAAATGTATGCAGAGAATACATGGAAATTAGAAAGAATGGTTTTCTTTCAACCCAAACTTCTTATCCTAGCGATTGTTCTTGTGATTTTCACGTTGGGAGTGGCAGTGGAATGTCTGAAAAGAAAAATGAGGAAATTAAGTCCGTTGGAGTGTATGAAATATACGGAGGCGGTTACTTATCATAAAAGCAGGAAGAAACCGAAGATAAAGAAATTCCACTGCTGGGGAAAACATCCTGAAATTTATCTTGCAAAGAAATATTTATTTCGGAATAAAAAAACATTTGGGATAACAAGTTTGTCATTATGGCTTGGGTGCGAATTGGCATTATGTTCTGCGGTAATTGTGAACGGAGTGGATTTACAGAATTATTATAGTAAAGAGCCGGACTTCCAAATAGGAATTACAGAGGAAGCTTGCAATTATTTAATTGAATCATCACCGGACACAAAGAATATGAAGTTTTTTCCGAAGTCCCTTATGAATGATATTGAAACGACCATAGGAAACGAACTTCATTCAGTAGAAAACATCAAAGGATTTTATCCGATCGTCGAAAAAAATGGCAAGGAGAATATAAAGATTCTAATCGATGGAGATAAAATATCCACGGTAATTCAGACAGTTAGTATCGGGGAGCAGGAAGAACTAAAAGACTTTATTCAGAAAAATGATAAGCTAGTAAATTGGGAGCAGTTTCAAAATAATCATGGAACAATCGTGCTACATGATCATAGGATGTCAGATTATATAGCAGGAGAAGTGCAGGATTATATAGGAACAGAGATGGAATTTTATGATCTGGTTCCGGTTGGTACGGAAATGAGCAGTTTAGTTCCTGAGAAATTAGTAAATTGTGGTTATCTGGATATAACAGAGGATGATTTCCCAGAGATGAAATTGTGCTGGGATGGTAAAAATATAAATATCCTATTGGTAACAGAGACTACATATGATTGGCTGGTAGAAAAATTAACACCACAAATTTTTGAAATACAATTTAATGTTGACAAAAATCAGGAGTCAGTTATCCGAGAAAGACTGAATCAGATGATTCGCAATTATAATATGGAATTTCAATCAAAATATGGACACGCTGATAAATTGAACTTGTTTTATTTAGATTCTAAATCAGAACGTTTGCTAAAGGAGCAGAACTATATTCAGACAAGTAGATGGCTGCTTATGAGTATTAGTGGAATTTTAATATTTATAGGAATTATGAATTTCGCAAATACAAGAATATCGGATATTATGCTTCGGCAATGGGAGTGTAAAATCCTGGAACGTGTAGGGATGACAAAAAAACAAGAATATCGAATGTTTGTAACAGAGGGTCTTTTCTATTGGTTACTGTTATGTGGATTGCTTATGAGTTTTGGAAATTTAGGGATTGGTATCATGCAGTGGTATATGAAAATGCAGATTTCCTATTTCGCTTTCCGCTATCCGGTAAAAGAAATGATTGCGTTGATGGTATTTTTATTATTGTTCAGCATTATTTTTCCAGGAATTATTTATAAAAAACTAAAAAAGAAAAGGAAGTGAGGATATGAAGCAGATTTTAATTGTCGAGGACGACAGTTTTTTGAATAAGATGTTAGACTATAACCTGACCGCAGACGGCTACGGCGTGACTTCTGCCCTAAATGCCAGAACCGCAGCCGACGCCATCCGCCACCGGGAATTTGATTTAGTGCTGCTGGACATCAACCTGCCGGATGGAAATGGTTTTGAGCTGTGCAAGCTGATAAAGCCCCAGCACCCGGACACCATTGTAATTTTCCTGACCGCCAACGATCAGGAGAGCGACCAGATACGGGGCTATGAGGCGGGCGCGGTGGACTACATCACAAAGCCCTTTGTGATCGGGGCCTTGCAGCGGAAAATCAAAGCCATGTTCGCCATGCTGGAACACCACAGACCGGCCAAGGACATTTACGACGACGGGCGGCTGTTTCTGGACTTCTCGGAGCAGGCGGCCTCCCTAAACGGCAAGCCCCTGACCCTATCCCCGATGGAGTACAAAATGCTGAACCTGTTCCGTAAAAATCCCCGGCAAGTGCTGACCCGTGGGTGGCTTTTGGAAAAGCTGTGGGATATAGACGAAAGGTTTGTGGACGAACACACCCTGACAACCTCCATCAGCCGGATTCGCAGCAAGATCGAATCCGACGGCGGCGCGTCCTACATCAAGACCGTTTACGGCATGGGTTATCAATGGACGGGAGGCGAGGCAAAATGAAGTTTCAAAACCTATCGGTAAAGCGGCTGTTTAGCCTGGTGGCAATAGGACTTGTCCTTTCCATGTCCGGGATCACCATAGCCCTGTTTCTTGTGACAAAACAGACGGCGGTGCTGCTGACTGGCGGGGCGCTGCTACTGTGCGCCCTTGTGGGGATTATTGTACTGACGCAGGCGTTTGGAAAGCGGCTGTCGCAGTTTACCGCTGACCTGTGCCAGACTTTAGACCACATGATCGCCGGAAATGAAGCACCCCAGCGGCCAGAGGACAGCGAAACCCAGCTTGCCAGAATCGGACACCGGCTGGCAAGGCTTTACCAGATCATGCAGGAGAACCGCCGCCGGGTGGACGAGGAACGGCAGGAGTTACAGACCCTTGTATCGGATATTTCCCATCAGGTGAAAACGCCGGTAAGCAATCTGAAAATGGCGACGGACACCCTGCTGGAAAAGCCTATGACCGAGGCGGAGCGTACCGACTTTATCCGGGGAATCCGCAGCCAGACGGATAAGCTGGACTTTCTCTTTCAGGCCCTTGTGAAAACCTCACGGCTGGAAACGGGCGTGATCCAGTTGGATAAGAAACCGGGCCGCCTCTTTGATACCGTGGCGCAGGCCATGAGTGGGATCGTGTATGCAGCGGAGAAAAAGGAAATCGCCGTGTCTGTGGACTGCCCGGAGGATTTGACCGTTTCCCATGACAGCAAGTGGACATCCGAAGCTCTCTTTAACCTGCTGGACAATGCGGTGAAGTACACCCCGGCGGTAGGGAAAATCGCTGTGTCGGTGGTGCTGTGGGAAATGTATGTGGAGATCAAAGTGACCGACACCGGCAAGGGCATTTCCGAAAGCAATCAGGCTGCCATCTTCCGGCGCTTCTATCGTGAGGAAGAAGTACACGAACAGCAGGGCGTGGGCATTGGTCTGTATCTGGCCCGCGAGATCGTAACGCGACAGGGCGGCTATATCAAAGTGGTTTCGGAGCCGGGCAAGGGTTCGGAATTTTCCATTATGCTGCCTACAAAATAGAACGCGGCGGACGGCCATTCCCGGCTGCCCGCCGTAAATTTTTTTGAAATGTCCGAGCGTTGTAACATTTCACCCCGATTTTCAATGAAATTTTTTGGCCGCTGTAACATTTCGCGGACATTTGGGTTTTATAATACCTTTATCAACAGGCAAGAAGCCTTGAAAGGAGTTTTGAATATGAGCGTTTTACAGACTATTGACCTGAAAAAGTATTATGGCACAAAGCCGAACATTACCCGTGCCCTTGACGGTGTGAACTTCTCCGTGGAGGACGGCGAGTTTGTGGCTGTTGTGGGAACATCTGGCAGCGGCAAATCCACCTTACTTCACATGATGGGAGGGCTGGACACACCTACTTCCGGCAATGTGATTGTCCGGGACAAAGAACTGTCAAAAATGAACGATGAACAGCTTACCATCTTCCGCCGCCGTAACATCGGCTTTATCTTCCAGAACTATAACCTTGTTCCGATCCTGAATGTGTATGAGAACATCGTCCTGCCGGTGGAACTGGACGGGGACACGGTAGATAAAAAGTTTTTGAATGAGATTGTTCATCTGCTGGGGCTGGAAGATAAACTGAAAAATATGCCAAATAATCTATCCGGCGGTCAGCAACAGCGAGTAGCGATTGCTCGTGCCTTGATTACCAAACCGGCTATCGTGTTGGCCGACGAACCGACCGGCAACCTTGACAGCAAGACCAGTGCAGAGGTGCTGGGGCTAATCAAGCGCACCAGTGCAGAGTTCCGACAAACCGTAGTGATGATTACACACAACAACGACATTGCCCGCCTTGCAGATCGGATTATCCGCATTGAGGACGGCAAGATTGTGGAATAAGGAGGTGGCAGACTATGACATGGCCTTTTGAGAATGATACAAGTGCCATTGTAAAAAAATTGGCAGGTAGGAGTATGCAAGCGGATAAGAGAAACAAGGCATTTCTGCTTTTGACAATCGCCATCTCTGTCTGTATGGTTTTTTCGATTCTCCTAATATCAACAGGTACACAAGAGAAATTCAAGAACACACAGAGGAATAAAGCGCAGATTGGCATTTTGGGAGTTACGGACGAACAAACGGCTCAGCTGCATCAAAACGAAAATATTACATGGGTTGGCGAATATTCCGCTCTAGGTGTGTTTTATGTTGAAAATAAAACAATCACTGTTGCTTATGGAAATGAAGATTATTTTTTACATCAGGAAGAAAAAACTTTTCAGGGAAGTGTGCCGCAGAAAGCGGATGAGATTATGCTCCCCCAGAACTACCTTGATTTTTTAGGAAAATCCTATCAGACTGGCGATACAATTTCTATTGACCTGACTGGAACAGGACAGAAAGCAGAATATACACTTTCAGGTGTTTTGAATAATACGAAAGAAAGCAACGGATATTTTATTTATGTTAGTAAAGAGCTTGCCCAAGATTTGGCAAAAGATTCTTTTCAGGTTACAGCATATACGCGGTTGAACACAGACGCCATAAGTTCCACGGCTATTCTTGATTTTGCCGGCAAAGCAATACAAAATACAGGCATTGTCGAGGAACAGGTAATGCTTACAGAATATTCTGCTGTTATGTCGGGTGTGATAACATCGGGTATTCCGATTCCAGTACCACTACTGGCGGCGTTGACGGCTATTTTGGCGGCAACGATTGTCTATGGTGTTTTTTACACAAAGATTGTAAAAAATGTTCAGATGTTTGGGCAACTGCGGACAGTTGGCATGACAAAAAGACAGATTAAACGGATGGCAAGTAAAGAGGGACGTTTATATGCCTTAGCTGGTATTCCTTTGGGGCTTGTCATTGGTGTACTGATTGGATTTATTGGCTGTCCTGATGGATTCCGGCTAAAAACAACAGTTATTTATGCTGTACTGATTGCTGCAGTAGCCTTTGTAACAGTGAATATTGCCATTTTTAAGCCTGTCCGAGTAGCAATGAATACTTCCCCGGTAGAGGGTGCTAAATACCTTGCGTATGCTGGAAAGGCAAAAAGCAGCTCAAAACTGCATCGGAAACTTACGCCGTTTAATCTGGCGAAAATAAATATACAAAGAAACAAACAAAAAGCAGTTCTGACGCTTTTAATGCTTGGAGTAAGCGGGGCTCTTTTACTGGTTACTTCTACGGTTGCTGGTTCTATTGATCCGGCAAAACAGGCAAGTTTCAAATATTATCCTGCCGGTAACATTATTATACAAATAAGAAATACAGTGGGCAGCTCTTTCGATAACGAAGCGGAGCCATACGGAAGCGCAAAATTGCAACTGGAAGAAAATCCACTTGAAGATCAGGCATTGATGCAGGAATTAGAAAAGGTAGATGGGATAGAAAAGATTACCACATTTGACAGCGTTTATATGACAGCTACTTTTTCGGGCGAAAGTGGTTCTATCACGAGCATTTCAGACTTCTTTCCAACCTTAAATCGGGAACAGACAGAAGAAAAGCAGGCGGTGTTATCCTCTGGAACAGCAGATTACAACGATATGGTTGAGAAAAATGGAATATTGGTTGCAGAAGATATAGCACAAGTTGGCGATACTTTGAAGATTGAGGGCAGAGCTTTTGATGGTAGAACCTTTGATGTGGAAGCCGTTGTTGTAGGCACATACAATAGGTCTGATTTAATGGAGGATAGCCCGGTTGTTCCCGGAAGCCCCTACTTCATTATGACTTATGACACAGCAAAGAAACTGACAGGGATAACGGAACAGACGGGGATTCTGGCGGTTAAAAATTCAGAGGGACGTTTTGATGAAGTTTTGACCGCAGTTCAGAAGATTGCGGATAAAAATGAAAAAATAGAAGTAAATACGATTGAACAAACGATTAAAAATATTCAGTATCGATACAGTGCATCTATAAATGCTCTATATATGACTTCTGCTATTCTGTTCGTCTTTGGAAGTATCAGCCTTATGAATATGCTTATGGTTGATTTTCAGAATAGAAAGCGTGAATTCGGTTTGCTTGAAGCTGTTGGAACAACACGGCAACAGTTGAAAGCAATGCTGGATAGGGAGATAGGAATTTACCTCGGAGGTTCATTGGCAATATCTCTTATATGCGGAAGTATTCTTAGCATAATTGTATGCAGACGGTTAGATGCCATCAATCATTGTATTACATTGAAATTACCATGGTTTTTCCTATTGGCGCTGACTGGTATATTATTTGTGATATATTTTGTTTTTTCGATGTATTCCCAAATGGAATTGAAAAAAGCGAGCATTTTATCAGCAATAAAAAGCGAGTAGATTTATTAGATTTTGTTGTATCATAAACTTTATAAATATTTCTGCAAGAGAAGAAAATCTGCCGGACGACGGCAAAAGAAAAAAAGCCGTCGTACAGCAGATACATTTTCACGCGCCTATGGAGCGGCGGCTTTGAGAAGATCAGAGCCGCCGTTTCTTTTTGCTTTTAGGACCGATGCTCATGCAATCAGGAGGGCGGTATATGGGAGGATACCGCCATGTCAATTTTCGTCATTCATAGCACCCATGAGCTGCACCAATTAAAAAAAGCCTTGCCCCTCCTCCGGGGAGGTATGACTACCTATCGGCATTATCATTCCTACTAAAGCAGAAGAATCATAGTCATTTTTGTTGCGCCAGTTTCCCGTTGCGGGGAGCTGGCGCTTTTTATTGTCGATTTTTCGGGAAAGCTCCCGAAGTATGTCGATGCCGATCTCCGCCTCCTTTCGATTCACTCGTCAATCGCCCGTGAATCGAAATGGAGGTACATAATGAAGAAAGTCAATCTTAGGGACTTATGGCTCCGCTGAATTGAGTTATGAGGACTATAACCAGGCAAGTGATGAAAAGGCAAGCTGGAAAAAATATCAATTAGCTATGCCGATAAGCAATTTTACTGTTGTTGCAAGTAAATATGTTTCCGTAATATATACTGTTGCAATCAGCATTTTGGGAAGCATTGCGTTCAATAGTTTATCCAGCATAATTTTTCAAAACTTTGATATGCTTATCTGGTTATTTTCGATTGCAGCAGCAATTATTATCCCATTATTATGGACAGGAATTTGCTTGCCATTAACTTATTGGTTTGGTTTTCGTTCTGCGCAAACTATGGGATTGATTGTGGTAATTCCAATGTTTTACTTTGTAAAATATTTTGAAGATGGGCCGGGAATGGCTGCTATGGTAAATTCTGTTCATTCATATGTGCTAATAACAGGGATAGCGGCAATTTTGATTTTTGGAATTTCCCTCATAATAAGCACCATTGGATATAGTCGCAAGAATTAAATCTGCAATTACCATTCAAAAATAGCAAACCCAGCCGAACCAGTCAACGGCAAGTGAATGGGCTACGCCCGCCGTTGACAGCCCCGCCTGTCCTTGCTGGTGGGTAATCAAGAGGGATTTTCCATGACCGAATATGAAGCCTATCAAGAACATATCCGCTATACCCATGATAGTAAATATTATCTGCATATACCAGTTACCTATGAGGTTGAAGAAAGTAATATTTCTGATATTTGTAATGTTGTAGGTATTGACAGAGGTATCAACTTTGTTGTTGCAACTTATGACAGCAAACATAAGTCCGGATTTGTTAGTGGTAAAGCTATTAAACAGAAACGGGCTAATTATTCCAAGCTTCGTAAAGAACTTCAAATGCGACATACGCCATCCTCAAGACGAAGACTAAAAGCTATCGGTCAGCGAGAAAACCGTTGGATGCAGGATATTAACCATCAGGTATCGAAGGCACTCGCCACCGGTAATCCAAAGCATACTCTCTTTGTATTAGAAGATTTGACTGGTATTCGCAATGCTGCAGAGCGTGTCAAAACAAAAGACCGCTATGTTTCTGTATCATGGTCTTTTTATGACCTTGAGCAGAAGCTGATTTACAAAGCAAAGCAGAATCAATCTTCTGTAATAAAGGTGGATCCTCGTTATACCAGTCAATGCTGTCCTGCTTGTGGACATACTGAAAAGTCTAATGGTAATAAGAAAATACACTTGTTTACTTGCAAAAACTGCGGTTATACGTCTAATGATGACCGTATTGGAGCTATGAATCTGTATCGTATGGGAATAAACTATCTTACTGATAGCCAAGTACCTAATACAGTTGTAACAGAGTAAACTCTGCTAAAAAGGGTGCTGTCAACCATCCAATGATGTAACGCCACTTTAGGCAGCAATGCCTATTGGGGATAAAAGGTCGGAGGCGTAAGCCGTTACTACGACTGGGTAGTTGACAGTGCAGCTAACCTCATTGAATGAATTTATTGTTAAATATTCGTGCAAAGTATTGCTTTCTTCGTGCAAATGGCGTATACTATAATTGCCAGCAGAAAGGGGTTGATCGTATGGCTAGAAATACCACAAACATCAGTATCCGCATGGACGCAGATTTGAAAGCGCAGGCGGACGCACTGTTTACTGAACTTGGCATGAACCTGACTACGGCGTTTAACATCTTTGTGCGTCAGTCGCTTCGTGAAGGCGGCATTCCCTTTGAAGTAAGGCTGAAACAGCCGAACAAAGAAACGGTTGCTGCCATGCTGGAAGCGGAAAGGATTGCAAAAGACCCGTCTGTAAAGGGCTTCAATGACCTTGACGAGTTGTTTGCTGACCTGAAAAGATGAAAGAAACCAAATATACCGTCAAGTACACGACCAGTTTCAAAAAAGACTACAAACGAGCCATCAAGCGTGGCTTGAAGATCGAGCTGCTGGAGGAAGTCGTAGCAATGCTGGCAATGGGCGAACCACTGCCAGATAAGAACCGCGACCATGACCTGTCCGGCGATTGGGCAGGTCATCGGGAATGTCATATTCTCCCGGACTGGCTACTTGTCTACCGCATAGAAGATGATGTTCTGGTGCTGACGCTGGCCCGCACCGGTACACACAGCGACTTGTTCGGCAAATAAACATTCTGCCGCCGTATGGGGAAACCTGTCCGGCGGTTTTTCTGTATGCAAAAGGGGTGTCGTGAAACGCGACGACCTTGATAGTGGTACGCCAAAACGCGGTAGCCCTTACCGCTTCGATATTTTGAAAATGGATCGGGAATATCTGCAATGTTGAACTTTGCTTACTCATATATGATAGTTGCCGCTATTGTTGCAATAATAATTTTCGAAATTTCATAAAAGAAACCGATATGCGACGCTATTGCAATTAAGGTAATATTGACATAGAATTCCATGTATTATAGAATGGTATCTGTAAAAAGAAGGCATGAAGAAAGCAGCTTTAAACGGGCTGCTTTTTTGTGTCTTCTTTTGTCTTTCCTGAGTACCGGAGGAACAGGAGTCTTCTGGATGGAGCAGAGAAGACAAAAATAAATAAGAACAGGAGGAAGTATATGGAGGATACCAAAAAAACAGTTTTGGCGGGAAATGGGGAAAAAGATGTTCCGCGTGCGGTCTACGATGGTGTTTTGACAATTGATGTAGACGCACAGGTTGAAAGCATGGAGGAACAGGAAGAAGCCAGATGGCATCAGCTTTTGAATGCACATCGTACCAGAAAGATCCTGACGGGCCAGCTCGGGGGCATTGAAAAACTGGAGAGCGGGTGGATGGTCGCTGTTACATACTTTAATGGTTTCCGGATCATTATCCCAATGAATGAAATGATGATCAACCTTCAGGGCGACGGGCGTGAAAATGCGGATACCTTAAACCGTCAGGTCCGTATCGCAAACAATATGCTCGGCTGTGACATTGATTTCATCATCAAAGATCTGGATAACAAGAGCCGGAGCGTTGTAGCATCCAGAAAAGATGCAATGCTTAAAAAGAGACAGACTTTTTATATCGGAGAAGATACAGAAAAACCAATGCTCTATGAAGGCAGAATCGTAGAAGCAAGGGTGATCGCAGTAGCTCCCAAAGCAGTCCGCCTGGAAGTCTTTGGTGTAGAAGTATCTGTCCGGGCCAGAGACATGGCCTGGGAGTGGATGGTAGATGCCGGAGAAAAATTCCAGGTAGGTGATCTGGTGCTGGTCATGGTCAATAAGGTGGAAGCAAGCTCTGTTGACCAGATCATTATAGAAGTGGATGCAAAGAGTCCGACAGCCAATATCAATAAAGATAACCTCCGGAAATGCCATAAACAGGGAAAATATACAGGGATTATTACGGAAGTCTATAAGGGAACCTATTTTATCCGCCTTGATATCGGAGTCAATGCCGTGGCACATTCCTGCAATATGTCCGCACTTCCGGGAAAGAAAGATAAGATCGGATTTGTGGTGACCCGCATCAACGACAACTATGAAGTGGCAGAAGGTATTATCACAAGGCTTATCAAAAGAGCTTCCTGAAAATGTTTTTATGATTTTCAAAGAATTCTGTTGACACAGAAAAAGGGAATTCTTTAACATCGGAGATAAAGATGGAAAGGAGTGACGTCAGATGGCAAAAAAGAAGAAAAAACAGATGCGGGAAACCTTGTACTGTCCATATTGCAAAAGACCCGGGGTACTTAGGCCGGCAGCCTATGTCTATGGGGATAACAACCTGGATCCGGAGAAATACCTGTATGTATGCAGCGGCTATCCTTCCTGTGATTCATACATTGGGGCACACAAAAAGAGTATGCGTCCCATGGGAACCATGGCTGACAGCAATCTGCGTAATAAGCGGATCGAAGCACACAGAGCTTTGGATGCAATCTGGAAAAATGGTTATATGACCAAACACAGCACATATATCTGGCTTCAGAACCGTTTGAATCTCCGGGAAAAGGACACACATATCGGGAAATTTTCTTATTACCTGTGTGAACAGACCATCCGGGAATGTACAGACTATATAAAAAGCCGAGAGGAAAAAAAGAAATCCCCGGATAAAATAAGCGTGGCATGACGGAAAGGATGGATGCCCTTGAGACTACAGGCGACAGAAGATGATGTATATCATCTGATGGACCTTAAAGAACAGTATTTTATTATGACAGCAATATGCAGTGTGGCAGAGGGAATCAGCGCATACTTTTTCATATACCAGAAAAGATGCTGGGATCTTGCATATTTGTGTACTGCACTGGCGCTTGCGATAATCCTGCTTCTTCGTCAGGCCATAAAAATCAGCCGGAGGATCATGGAGGCAGAAAACTGTTATATGGCACTTGAAGAGGACAGCCTGGCAGTCTGCCAGCCGGAAAAAAACGGAAAATATGAGTCCTGCAGGATCTTTTACGATGAGATGGATAAGATCGTAGAAGGAACCAGACGGGGAGTTCCGGAATTTTATATCGTGATCCGAAAAGAAGGGAAAGAACAGAAAAGCTTTTTCCTTTTGGATGAAGAAGAACAGGAACGGGATGTTTTCTGTGTACGATCCTTTGGCTTTGACAATCAGGGATTCATGGAGTTTTATCGGAAACTCAGGTGGATCGTACCGGGAAGAACAAGGATTATCGGGACCAAAACACAGGAAGTATGGAAACTGCGGCGGCCGAATATCGGAATCTGTACGGCAGCAGGCATGCTTTTGGGGTATGTACTTCCAAAACTCCTGGAAATGATGATGTATGGGTAACAAGTTATGAAAGAAAACAGATCAGAAGCAGAGATTAGAAAGAGTGAAAATGACAAGGAGGAAATGTCATGAGATGGTATACAGCAATCGGAATGAAAAAAGATGATGCAGATGGAAGGTTTTGTGTCTGGGTAGATGGGGAAGAAAAAGTACTTACAGAAATGGAAACTATTTTGTGGGCTGCGCTCACCTGGTCTTTCTGTGAAGAGGATAAGGTCCATTCCCAGATGCATCGTCTTCTTGTATTTAGCCTTGGAGAAAAACAGGCACAGGAATGGGCGGACAAAGAGGATTTTCAGTTTTGCCTGAACCGTCTGGTAAAGCGGGGCCTGGTTGTGCTGACAGAAGGATGTACCAGAGAGGAAGCTGTATACAGCATTATCAGCCGGTCAGTCATGTCTCCCATGGCCTTTTCACGGACAGAACGCATGAAGCATTTTATGGAAGCCCTTTCCATGGGAAAAGGACTGAAGTTTTCACTGAGGGCTTTTAAAAAGCCGCTGCTTACAGAAGAGGAATACCAGATACTTTCCAATCTTCAGAGAGAAGGGGATGTTTCCTGCCACCTGAAATGTTTAAAAGAAGAGGCAAAAAGCAGGAAACCCAATTTAGCAGATTCCCTCCAGGAACACATCCAACGGGAATTTATAAGCCGTGTAGCGCAGCTTTACTATAAGAAACAGCTTGTGATCGACAACATAAGAAGGGAGGACTGCCTTGAAGCAAACGGAACATCCGTATTGGCACAGGCTGTATAGATGCTTGGAAGATTTTGGAACACGTTATCAGAATATACCGGATTTTTTTAAGGACAGGATCCAGCGATATGGTATCCTGTCTCTTTTTATCCTGCTTTTCGGATCATTTATGGGAACATGGATGAAAGATAAAACTTTTATTTTCTGGTCTTTTCTGCTTGGGATTATCGGGTTTATAAGAACATATCTTATTTTCCGCACCGCGGATAAAAAGACCTATGAAATCGTGGAAGGGCTGGTAACCGGGATAGACGGGAAAAATCCCTTTGCAAGATTACGGAAGATCCGGGTAAGTGATCCGACCGGACGGCAGAGTGAACTTTTGCTGGATAAAAACGTAAAAGTTTTGGAGGGAAAACGCTATCGGTTTTATTTTGGCATAAATGAAAAGAAGCTGGTAGGAATCCGCCGGGTGGATGCAGCGCTCAATAACGGGACTTTTTTGGGAAACGAAGAAATATAAGAGGAAGAGATTCCTTTTATAGCAGGGAGGGGAGCACCAGGCATGGTTCGATTCCATGCTGCCCTGTTTCCGCAAAAGACTATTGCGGGAAATACAGCAAAGGAGAGAAGGATATGTCAGAAACACTACAGGGAACCGTGAAATGGTTCAGCGCACAGAAAGGATACGGTTTTATCACCGGTGAAGACGGGATTGATTATTTCGCCCACTTTTCGGAGATCCAGATGGATGGATACCGGAAATTAAGCGGTGGCCAGCCGGTCCTTTTTGAAGCAGGGACGGATGCCAACGGGCGAAGCCTTGCCAAAAATATTTCCCCGGCGGATCCAAACGCTGAGTAAGACGTTTTCATAGTGCATGTACAGATTACCTATTCCCCTCAGATACATGCATTTATGCAGACGGATGAAAAGACAGGCGGTATCATGCCGCCTGTCACAACATGTAGCAGAATAATAAAGATAACTCACACAATAACACAATATATAGTTAAAATTAATTGACAACCACAAAATGTTGTGGTAGTCTTTAAATGAAAAATAATTTAACAGTCTATAAAAGACTGTGGTTATTCTTTAGTTCCGGACATTCCGGAAGAAACACTTTGGGGTGGTCTTGCCCTTAATGAGAAAAAATGGATATGCAAAATATAAGGAAGATGCAAGAAGGAAAGAAGATTCTTTTTGTGTCTTTTTTTATTGCATAAAAAGCAGAAAGGAGGAGCACGAATGAAACTGTCAGTTAAACAAACTGCAAAAAGAAATACCTTAAGAACATCAAAAAAAGAAAACACATTGTAAAATCAGGAGGGTCGATTATGGAGACAATTAAATGGGAAAACGCAAATGCACTGGAAATTGGAATGCTTATGGAGATGGCAGAAGACGGCTATGTATTTTGCATCGAAGATGGAAAGATACAGGCTGTTGAAGTCCGGATTTTCAGCTAGCGTGGAAAGGCGGACATTATGTATTATAAAGATGACTTTTATAAGGAGTTCCAGACAGAAAAGGAACTGTGCGAGTATCTGGAAGAGATAGACAGCCGGGCAGAATGGATCCGGGTCACCAGTAAGAAATTAAAGGTGGCAGCTGCAGGAGAGGAAACCTGTACAGAGGTTCCGGGCATTTCCCTGGAAGCACTGGAAAAAGATACCTTATCTCATTCCAGGCTGGTTCTTATCCTGCCCGAGAGGATCTGTTATATAGGAAATTCAGCAATCAAATCGTTGAAAGGACGGGCCAGGATTGATGGCAAAGCCCTGGCAGATGTCGATAAGAAAACACTGGCAGAGATCTTGAATAAATGCCTGAAGGTTGCAAGAGGAAGAGCACTGATCCGTTTCTGTGAAGGAAAAATAAGAGATCG
>NZ_JBBMEI010000060.1:0-20018 GCF_040096655.1 Blautia intestinihominis
TCATGGACGCACCCTGAAAAAAGGCGGTATCCCGCCAGATTTCAGATGCTCTGGTAACTTGTTGCCGAGTAGTTCACTTTCTCCGGTAGGCTCAGTTAATGTTTTTGTTGTTCCTGAAGCAGCTGTTACAGCTACATTGTCAATTTTCAGGAATGGTGCATTTGACTGTGCACTGATATTTGTAGTTGTACCTTTTACCGTATTGTTACTTACAAACCAAGCATATGTACTTGATCCCAGCGCTACAGCGGCAACGCATACCATGGCAACCTTTGTTACGCTAATCTGAAAACCTGCGCTGTCAATAATTTCTTGAACTCGCATAGAAAGAATGATAATATAAAATCAAAGCATATTTCTTAAACTTTCAGGGCATTTTGCCGTCTATTTATTTTTTCTAAAAACATTTCAGAAATCCATGCTTTTAAATTCCGATCAAAATAAAAGCAGGAGTTTGAAGTGATAAAAAACAGTACATTTTTTGACTCCTGCAAAAAACAGGAGGTATATCTATGACAAGAAGAAAGAATCGAAAAATTGCTGTAAAGAAGAATTGTAATGTAAGAAAAAATCTGACAGCAAACAGAAAGTATAAGGATACTGTATTTCGAATGCTGTTTTCTGACAGAAAGAATTTATTGTCACTTTATAATGCTGTAAATGGAAGTGCGTATGAAGATGAAGCGGCGCTGGAAATTGTAACATTGGAAAACGCTATCTACATGGGAATGAAAAATGACTTGGCATTTATTGTAGATACAGGACTGTTTTTGTATGAACATCAGTCAACCTATACTCCTAATATGCCGTTGAGAGATTTGTTTTACATATCAGCAGAATACCAAAAGTTTGTAAACCACAGATCATTGTATTCTTCAGTGATTCAGAAAATTCCTGCACCGAATTTTATTGTATTTTATAATGGGACAGAAAAGAAGGAAGACAGTTGGATAAATTATCTTTCAGAAGCATATCAAAACCTGTCGGGTGAGCCGAACCTGGAATTGAAAGTACTCACACTGAATATTAATGAAGGTCACAATGGTGAGCTTATGGAGCAGTGCCAGATTTTGAGAGAATATGCACAATATGTGGCAAAGGTGAGGGAGTACGCTCGAGAGACTGAATTAGATGTTGCAGTGGAACAGGCAGTGAATGACTGTATTCAGAATAATATTCTTACAGAATTTCTTCGGAAAAACAAGTCGGAGGTAATAGCAATGAGTATATTCGAATATGACAAGGAAGAGGAAGAAAAGAAACTTCGCAAAGCAGAATTTGAGGCCGGCAGGGAAGCTGGAAAAAAAGAAATTATACAGTATATGTACAGTACGGGTAAATATACGCTTGATGAGATTGCGGAAATTCTGGGATTATCAATTGGTGAAGTTAGAAGAAACCACTAGGGACGGAGTTTTCCGACTCGTTTGGTGTTACAGTGTTTTTTGAATCAATGTGAGTTATAATGCACTTCCCACGGTGGTAATATGGAAAAATATTTTAAAATACCTTGAATCAGAAGAGAAAGAATGCTACCATAAACCCAAAGTATATTTCTTTTTATTCCAGGCATCTATGCCGTCTATTTGTTTTTTTCTAAAATCATTTCAGAAATTCATGCTTTTAAACCCAACAAAAATCAAAAGCAGGAGTTTGACAGGTGGGAGGATTTGCTGTTAGATGCATATGAGAACCTGACGGAGACACCAAATCTGGAATTAAAAGTACTCACTTTAAATATCAATGAAGGGCACAACGAGGAACTGATGGAACAATGCCTGATACTAAAGGAGTATGCACAGTATGTGGCAAAAGTACGAAATTACACAAAAGAAATGAAGTTGGATGTAGCCGTGGAACATGCTAATCTAATCAGGTAATCATAGGGGAGGGAGTTTTTGATGTATCCATAAGTGACACTAATTGAACCGGAAAACTCCGTCCCCCCCAGTGATTTGTGAAAGGAGCAATTTATGCCAAGACAAGCCAGAAAAAAGAGTGCTCTCAATATTAACCATATCATTTTGAGAGGTGTTAATCAGCAGATTATTTTCGAAGACGAATATGATTATCAGCAATTTATCAGCATTTTGCGTTATTATAAAGACATTTGTAATTTCAGAGTATATGCCTATTGTCTTATGAATAATCATATACATCTATTGATTGGGCATACAAGTACAGAGCCCGGCATGATAATGCAGAAAATAGAAGTAAAATTTGTCAGATGGTACAACCAGAGGTATCAACGCATAGGAAATCTGTTTCAGGATCGATATAAAAGTGAACCGGTAAATGACCTGGGACACCTCAAAACGATATTTCGATATATTCATCAAAACCCACTTCACGCAGGATTGGAAACGATACCAGGTACATATTTCTGGAGTAGTTACCATGCGTATGCGGATTTGGAGGCTTCTTTTATAGATATCGACAAAATTCTTAGTTTGTTTCAAAGTCATGTGGAATGCATGAACTATCTCAATAGTAATTCAGACGAAAAATGCATGGAGCATCATTCTTCTGTACATCTTTCTGATGTGGATGCTCTCAGGATAATTCAGGCAAAAACATCTTGCAATTCCCCCTCGGACTTTCAGCGTCTTGACCTTTTTACAAGAAATCAATACCTGCAGTTATTAAAACATTCCGGTATTTCTGTCCGCCAGCTTAGCAGACTTACCGGAATTTCGCGAACTTCAATAAATACTGTGATAAAAACGCAGTATCCTTGGGGCGATTAAAAAGCACTTGAACTATCCCCGGAATTTTGTTATATTATAACGATTTAGCAACGAAGCTATCTGGAAGGCGTGGGATTCGAAAGGAGAATATTATGTATAAGTTTGTAACAGACAAAGTCTATCTGAAAGAATCCTATCGTATCTGTGCCGGCATGGTCAATCAACTGGTGCAAAATCTTAAAGGCCGTGGGATACAGGCACGGATGGCTGTGGCGGGCAGTAAAAAAAGAGGGCTTGTAACACAGAATGAACGAGAAGCGATAGATTATGACTTTAATTTGTGGATTGAAGAGGCGCAAAATATTGATATATGGAATGATCCAAGGCAATTAAAAACTACAATCATAGAATCCTTCAATGAAATATTGGTCAGGAATGACTGGAAAACATGCGATGATTCCACATCAGTTATTACGACAAAAAAAGTACAGTTGGAGAAGGGAAATAAGACGCCATTTCGCATTGATCTTTGTATTGTAAGAGAAGATGATTGTGGGAATTGGTATCGATTGATCCATAAGAAAACAGGAAACACAAGATCAGATCAGTACTGTTGGGAACAGGGAATATCAATAAAAGATCTGAATTCCAAGGAAAAATTTCTGAAGCCTGCCCATTGGATGAAGGTTAGGGAAACTTATCTGGTCAAAAAAAACATGCATCTTTCCAGACAGGATACGGACAGGCGTTCATCCTATAATTGCTATATCGAGGCAATAAATGAAGTGTATGCGAAGGTGCATGCTGGAAATAAATGAACCGATAGGGAACTCTTTACAAATCATCATCTGACTGTGAATCTGTCGATATCCTAAACCAGAAACCACTGGGACATCAAACGAGCCGAAAACACCGTCCCCAGAATCCCATTGAACCGAGTTCTGCAATATGCTATTCTTACAGTAAGAAAGAGGAGAGATGTCGTTGTGTGTGATGCATTAAGAGAGTTATTCAAAGATGAACTGGAAGAGAAATATGAGAGTGGCGTTCACGAGGGAATGCAATAAAGTTTTCTATCAAAAGTCGTGGCAGGCGGAAGTGCAGGCCGCGACTTTTGATGTTGGTCAAAAAAATCACAATACAGCCACACAATGTCGAAAAAAATATGTTATAATTCATGATAAAAAGAGTTTTTATTGAAATTGAAATTCTGCTATGATACCATAAAACAGAGTATACATTACATAAGAAGAAATTTTGATGATAAATATGGAGGTGTACCGATGGCAGATGGA
Organism: Blautia intestinihominis; assembly: GCF_040096655.1. Taxonomy (NCBI): domain Bacteria; kingdom Bacillati; phylum Bacillota; class Clostridia; order Lachnospirales; family Lachnospiraceae; genus Blautia; species Blautia intestinihominis. The sequence goes on from NZ_JBBMEI010000060.1 coordinate 3,983, forward strand.
AATAAAACAGATCAGATTCCAGATGAACTGGAGAATCTGTCGCCGGAAGAACTGCAGGAACGCATACAGGAAGAAAAGAAAAACGCGAAGCGTAGCCTCAGATTTGCATTTACAGCACTGCTTGCAATTGTCGCAGTCTGTATTGCCTGGTTTGTGGCAAATAACCGTGTTACCATGACAGGGACGCAGATTTCTGCGGAGAACACAGTACCGTTTGAACTGGCAAGTATAGGATCAAGGCAGAAGGTCGAAATAGATAAATTGAAGGAAAATAATAAAAATATTCTTTCAGCGGGAACATCAAGTCAAAAGTACGAAAAATATATAGATATATATACGGGAACTGAAGAAACATTAGAAAAAGATCTGAATGGAAATAATCCGGAATTTCATGTAGGTACAAGTGGTCTGGCATGGTATCTTAACGGGCAGGAAAGTCTGGTACCAGGAGCAGGCGGGAAACTGGAATTTTATCTGATACCGAAGAAAAGCGGACTTACATCGGCTGCAGTTAAGTTAAATCTGAAAGGCTATACAGAAGATAACAGCGGAAAAGCAATAGAGTTAGATAATGACAAAATCCAGCGTCTTCTTAATGGACATATCCTCTTTTTTAGACATCTGGATAATGAAAAAGGCTATTATGGCTGGATTGGGGATGAGGAGGAATTAAAATTGAATGCTCCGGGTTCAGAAACAGATAACTCCGCAACATTTACAAAGGACATGCCATATAAGGTGACTTTATACTGGAAATGGCCTCAGTATTTCCGTAATTATATTTATACGGACAGAAGTACACAGGGCGATCTGTTTACGAATGTAGTAGAGCAGAGCGAATATTCAAACCTGAATGATTTTATAAATAAGCAGAAGAATGTAAACAGCAGTAAACTTTTTTACGATGTAGCAGCAACAGATGATACAAAAATTACCGCTGATATAAACAACCAAATGAATGATGATACATTAAATACTTGCAGTAACTATTATAATCAGGCAGATGAGTATATTGGCAAAAATGCAAGATATGTCTATGTGCAGATTCAGGTGGATCCGGCAGACTAGCAGATCAGAACAGTCAGACACAGGGAATGAATAAATGAGTGAAGAAATAGAAATGCAGGATAAACAAACGAAAAAAACAGTGAACAGAAAAAAATTATACTATTCGATCGCAGCACTTGTGGTTGTTGCAGTATTGCTTGTGGGATTTTCATTTGCATGGTTTTTTAATAAGACAGATATGGCAACGCTGATGCCAATAAAAGAACCATCAAACATAACAATCCTGGGACCGAATGGCTCAGAACTGACATCGTTGGATCTGAATTATACAGCTGCAGACAAAAATGGCAATACCGTGACGGTGCGGAGAGTAATCTGTGTGCAGAGTGCAGCAGATAAATTTAAGCTGGAAATTGCACATACAACGAACCTTAAAGGTCTGACATTTAAGCTGTATCCGGTTTCTTCGAATGGAACCGACAGTGGATATACGTACAGTTACAACGCTGCAAATCCAATCGAGGGCACGTATATAAACCTTGACAATAAAAAGGATTATAAATATGCCAATAAATCTAAACATAATAACAATTACGGAGATTACCAGAGTGTCCAGACGCATGCAGAACCCTTGTACTGGCTGACCAGTCAGCCCCTGAATGCGGATAAAAGCACAGTGGAGAATCAGGTGATGATTGATGGTGTTCAGAATCACCGTACCTATTATGTTTGCGAGGTAACTTGGACAGAAACAACAAAAGAAACAGATATTTTCTATATTCTGGCACAAACTGCATAAATAAAGCAGGGTAAGAGGTTAGAGAATGAGATTTACAGACAGACCAAAATGGAAAAGAACAGTGCTGGCAGTTATTTGCCTGATCGGTTTGCTTGCAGTTGCAGGAGGCAGTTTTGCAGCATACACCAGTCAGGCTTTTCAGCGTGGTGTGGCACGAAACAGAGATAATGAAACGGTACGTTTTACTTCAAATTATCTGCAGAGTTGTGCTTCTAATGCTGCAGAGAGTTCATATGCGACAAGAATTGTTTCATTTGGGGAAGACAACAAAAACTCAGAGCGATTAGACGTTGAGCTGGATATATATAATTATGTGTATAACTACACAGATGGAAATACAAACCTGATAAGTCAGAGAGATATTACGTATGATCTGACCATTTCATTCAGCGGCGGTGGAGAAAATGGATATAGTATAAGCACGGATGCGGGAACCGTTAGTGGCAGTGGAACAAAATTTCAGGTAAAAGATCTGACTCTGACGGGCCGTACAGCCAGATCTCATAAGTTTAATATACACTTCCCAGTCAGTGATCTGGATCAGGTGAAAATTACAGTGACTGCGGTTCCACGCAATCTGTCTGTAACGAATGGGCAGAAACTGGCAGCAGTGATTTCACCGTGCGTTGGAACGGCAACGGCTACATTCAGTTCAGAGGGGAAATTTGTTTACGATACAAACGCAAATCCGACTGACTATGATGGATTTAATTATGAAATTTCTATTTCAAGTGGTGAGGCAACTGCGGTACTTGAGTGGAATCCTGATGTTTTGGAAATAGATCAGTTTTTCCTGAGTACTAATAATTTAACGCCCTCATCAGGTATAACTCATTCTGGGTGGAAACAGATTACAATGAAGATGGATCAGACAAAAGGAGAAGGTGATTATCTGATTTCATTTTACAAAAATACATCTACCATTCCGGATACCTGGGGTGAAATGAACAGCTATATCAGTTTTACTGCAACACAGATAACGCAGTAACACAAAATCAGATTTGATGACAGATATCTGACGGAAGATCAGATAGCAGATCTTAATTCTGGAGGAGTGAGATTCGTGAAAAAATACAAACAGGTTCTGGCAGCATTTGTGGCAATGAATTTAACAGTATATGTAATGCCGACAGGCATAGTGAAAATCAGTGCCAGCGTAGAAAGTCAGGAAGATAAAAATACAACAGAAACGGCATTGTCAGCAGAATCGGAAAATGCTGCAGCAGGAGAATCAGAAAACACTGTATCTGTAGGGATGACAGAAAATACAGAAGCTGCAACAGCATCAGAAGAGGGTACCAGTGAGTCTGCAGAGACAGAAGACGATACAGATTTTTTCGATACAGATGTGGAAATTACAGAAGACGATACAGACAACAGTGAGGATACTTCTGATATCGACCAATCAGAGATATCTGTTTCAGAAGAAGAGGACATGTTTTCTGATGGAACACAGTCAGGGACGGATTCTGTGGCTGATGTGCAGGAGAAAGAGGTACCGACAGTACAGGCAGCTGTCACCGGAAAGCTGCATCTGGAACAGCTCAAACATTATGATGCAAATACAAAGACGATGACACTCTTTGATGCGACAGATTTGATTTTGCTTTCAAACTGTGATCAGAGCGAAGTACAGAATATTACTGTATTGTTTAACAACTCCGGTGACTGGGATGTTACTGCAAAAGCGAACATAAAAGCAAATACAGACATTTCAGACCATATGAATGGAACGACTGTGGCTGCAGTAAATGATGAAGAGAATCTGCAGGAGGCTGTTGCCGAGACCGAGAGCACAGAGTCGGTGGAAATACAGAATAATGGCGAAGAGACAGATACAGAGATTCAGAATGTAACAGAAGCAGAGCTGGAAGATACTGCAGATGAACAGAACATTACAGAATCTTCATCTGCAGCCTCTGCAAATGAAGATTCTGAGGGGGCAGGAGAGGCACTTGAGACATCAGAAAAATTTATTACGCAGCAGGAATACTCATATCAGGGAATTGGTGATGCAACGAATCCTTTCCAGGGAAAGATTTCAGGAACAGCTCCTGCGACCTTGAGAGTAGATCATAGCTTTTTTGGAGGCCTGTCATCAATTGCAACGGTTGGGATGTATGATAATGCGAGCCTGACGATTACCTGGTGCGGGGATGGTTCGATGCCGATGATGGCGGAGGTATATCAGTTTGATACAATGTCAGATGGTTCGATATCACATGTATTGCCGGTCAAAGTGAATGGTGCTTCTTCAGCAACGATGGGAAGTCTGCTTGGAACAGTACAGGGAGTTGCAGGACATACATTAAATATTGGATCAGGTATTACTTATGGAACTAATATCAACGCAACTTCTGCGACTGGAAATACAGGTTTGATCTGTAACACTCTGAGCAGTGGAACAATTTGCATTCGGGATGGTTATACGTATCCAAATGGTTCGACAGAGAATAAGGTAAGTATCACATCAACGGCAGGAAGTGCCGGTGGTGTTGTTGGTGTGATGGAAAACGGAACAGAGCTTGACATAGAAACAACTCTTAGATTTGATAATGTGACAGTGACTGCAACTGCCGGAAATGCCGGTGGCCTGGCAGGCAAACTGAGTGATAACGCAGTGATCAATATAAAACAGAATCTTAGCTTTAGTAATACTGTAACAATTGAAGGATCTGCGAATGCCGGTGGCCTGACTGGAGTAATGGCGAATGAGGGTGCCAAAGCGAATAATGGTGCCAAAATCATAACATCTGCCGGTGCGGCAGTTAATTTTGAGTCGACAACAGTTAGCTCCAGTGCAGGGGCAGCCGGTGGACTGGCAGGAACCATGGCGTTCGATACAAAGCTTCAAACAGATGGTACTGCTGCAATTACACTTACTTCTATGACGATTGAAGGAGGTACTGCGGCTGGTGGTGTATCCGGCAAAGTAGATAACGTTACTTCAGAGAATCTGAATGGGAATGTTACAGTAGCTGAACCATCTGTAGGTGGAAGCAAGAGTGGTGCACAGGCTGGTGGATTTATCGGAAATTATACACTAAATAAGGAGGTTGTCGAAAATGATCAGACATTGCCGGATAAGGTGGTAATTAATGCACCAACGGTATTCGTGCATGGTAATCAAAGCCCTGGTGGAGGAAATGCCGGTGGATATTTTGGCATTTTGAATCTGCAGGGAGCAATTCAATACACAATCGGAAACAGTGAGGAAAATAATAAATTTCAATTTCAGTCAACCTATAAAAAAAAAGGTGGAAACGCAGAAGGATATGGAGCCATAGCAGGACAGCTGACGACATCTGCAAAAGAAAGTACATTACTGATTCAGAATTTTAAGGTTACCTCTAATTTTACTTCGGGTTCTGATAGACCAAGGTATCACGGTGGATTGATTGGAAGAACGGGTGATGACACAGAAAGTAAGGCTACTTATCTTGAAGTAAAAAATGTGGAGGTGACGATATCACTTCCGCATGCAGGTGAATATTTTGGAGGGATTACAGCCTATTTGACTAAAAAAAGTATCCTCAAGGCAGAGGATGTAACTGTATCGACGAATGGAAGTGACAACAGCCTGTGGGAAGGTGCTGGTATTTTAGGATATGCCGGTCAGGGGAGTGTACTGGAATTATCAGGAATTACAGATCTTACAGATGTGAAATTTCAGGGAAGATATCAGGTAGCACAGATAGTAAGATATAATAACTGTGGACTGATCTATGCAACAGGGGATGGAAATGGAAAGGGATGGACATATAAGCGAAGTAATTTTACCAGCTACAGTTCGGCAGTGAACGACATCGGAAATTACGGACAGATTATTCGCCTGAATGCAGACAATACTTTAACAACCGGACTCAGCAGCAATTTGATTACGATAACCAAAGAGCATCAGGTCAAATTGGGCAAGACTGAGAATTGGAGTGATGCTATCAGCCTTTCTTCTGCGGACGATTTCGCATTATTGTCTATAGCGATGAATTCCAGAGGATATTTCAGTGCAGATTCCAGTATTACAAATTTTAACTGGACAAGTCTTTATGCAAAAAACATCACACTTACAGCAGATATAGATTTAAGTGGTACAGGAATAACCGGACTGAGTCGTGACGCGGGAGATGAAACTGTATACACAGGGACTTTTTCTGGTGGAACTGATAAACATACACTGACTCTTGGAATTGGTGAAACATTTGGCTATCAAAATGCTCAGGCTGCTGGTGAGGGAGCAGAAGGTTGCGGAAAAGTATATGCTTATGGAGATTTTCACAAGTGCCAGGGGCTTTTTGCGAAGGTCCGGTCATCTGCAAGTGGAGGATTCAATAATCTTGTTCTTGCAGGGAAGATTCATGTGAGTAACGCAGGAAACGCAATAGAGGCTGGAGGTATTGCTGCGGAAGCTACTTATGCGATTACCCAGGGCATCATTGTACAGGAAACAATTTTGGCAGACGCCCCAAACGGCAGCAATAGTGTATCTGTTGGCGGATTTTTTGGAACTGCGACTGGAAATCTGACTTTGGACAATAAGACTCAAGGTTCTTCGACGATTACAATTCAAAATGTGGCAAAAGCAGCTGAGACAAGAGTATTTGCCGGTGGAGTGATCGGACGAGTTGATAGCGGAACATTCAAGCTGAGATGTAAGAGCCTGACAGTCGGCGGTAGAATCACCAGTGATGCAAAGGAGTATGCCTATGTAGGTGGTCTTGTTGGAATTATTAAAAATGCGAACAGTACACAAGATGCAAATCATTGGATGGAAATAAAAAATGTGACATTTGATGAATTTAAGATAGATGCTCCAAATGCGACAAAGATGTGTGGAGGACTGTTTGGCAGTATCTGGAGTCATGTTGGCGTTTATTTCATGGGAGAAGATGACAATAATGATGGAACGGATACCAAGCTGAAGGTGCAAAGGGCTGAGATCAATGCTCCGAAGGCAGAGAATGTAGGGGGGCTGGCATATCGTTCCAGTGGAATCTGGGAAATCCGTTCTTATGGAATTGATATGCAAAATCTGAAGATTAAGGCAGGCAAAAATGTTGGATTGCTGGTGTGCCGCGGAGAAAAAGGAACAGAAAAAATAGATGGCACGAACACAGAGCTTGGGGCACTGTATCTGAATACGACAAAGTATTGGGATGATGGAACTGAATTTGCGTATAGAATTGGTTCTGGGGTAGATATCAATGTAACCACTTCTGGTGCATTTGATGAATTTGTAGCTTATACAGCTGCATCGGCAGATTCAATTACAAAAAATGGTGAAAACGGGGTTGTTTCTATTGCGACCAAGGCGAGTGGAGCAGATAATTGGGTTGGTGTAGATGCAGAAGAATGCACGACTTATATAAACCGGACCGTATATGGACAGCAGCATCAGACAAATGGATGTAGTCGTTACTATTATGATTTGAAGAGGTGCATCGATAAGGCAAACAAAGACAGTAAGAAGGTTGATGGGTATATAGATACTTCGGAAGAACTTCTTCTGTGGAGTGTATACCGTTATACATGGACGAATATCAGCTATTTTTTCAACAAAGAGGGTAATAAGTACAACATTTCAGATATAACGAACAGTACTACAATCGGTGGTGCATCAGAAAAGATTACGTTGGATATGAAGAAGTACAGTTATTATCCGATTGATCTGGATAGTAACATTACAGTGCAGAATGCCATTATAAAATTTCACAATGAGGAAATTGAAGGATTTGAAAACAGTAAAACCAATAAGTCTACTGCGGCAGACAGCGATGCATCACGTACACAGCATTACACGATGCACTGTGGGCTGTTTTTGAATCATTTAAATGATTCTGATGCTAAAATGACAGTGAATGTTAGCGATGTTACTTTTTCAGGAAGTGTTGGAAAAGTAAATAACAACAGTGGTTCGGGTGTGTTATTTGCAGGAAATGTACGTGGAAACAAGAAAGAGAATGCAACGTGTGAAGCTGAGGTAACGATAGATGATATTTGTTTTGAAAATCTGAAGGTTACGAATTGTAGAACAGAGTATGCACCGCTTCTGATTAATACAATTGGAAATTATACAACACTGACTGTGAATGGAATAACGAATAGTTATGAGTCCAAAAACGCGGTAGCTTCCAGTCTGATCGGAAACGTGGGATCTGCGGATGGAGTACAGATTAATCTGTCTTTCCTGAATATTTCTCTTCCGGATCATGCCGTCGGAGAGGGAGGAATCTTTACACATGCCACTTTATTAGAATCATTTAAACATAATGGTTCTTCTTCTGTTGCAACTTACAACTTTTATCAGGCAGATGACAGAGAGAACGGCAGTTATAAACATAGAAATGTGACCTATGGAAAGGAAATATCTGCTTCCTCAGAGTACACAAATCTGCAGAATTGGTATTATGATGAAAAACTGCATGGAACGGATGATGGAATCATAAAAGATGGCACGAATAGTAATAGTGTGGATTTTTTCGGATATCTTCCATATGTGTGTGCAGGATATAATGAAACCCAGCTGGCACATGAAATAAAAGTTAACCAGCGAGTTGCAGACATAGTAAAAGGATGTGGAACTTACGGACATCCGTATAATATCACGACAGAAGGTCAGATGATGATCATCTCAGAATATCTGTCGACTGGTATGGCACGTAAGGACTGGAGAGTTACGATCACCAGTAATCAGAGAGCTTTCTGTACAGGACAGAATGATAGCACATATGATGTAACGTATCAGTTTAATGGCTCACAGTGGAAGCAGGTACGGAATATAGGAACGCAGGGTGCGTCGGTATGGGAAGAAGTGTCGGACGCAGAACCACTGGAGAATGAAGTAATCCTGCAGTATATGCTGAACGCATATTATGATATTGTAGGAACAAAGCAGAACGATGGCACATATCAGATGAGTCTGACGAACTTCGGAGGCTTTGGTTCAAATGATACATGGCCGTTCCGTGGTGTGCTTACCAGTACAAATGAAAGTGGCACTAAGCTGGTACTGGAAGGTGCCACTACAGGAAATGGTCTGATTCCGTACAGTTATGGTAGTGTAGTAAAAAATCTGACAGTTTCTTATGAGGGAACTGGAAAGACCCTGACGTATGATGGAACGAAAACCTCAGATTATTATCAGAATGCATGTTTTGGCGGTGTGATTGGCTGTGTCCTTGGCGGGGATAACATTATTGACAATGTGTCGATAACAATGGTGGATAGTTGGCTGACTGTCACAGGAACGAAGAAACATCTGATCCCAGTAGGCGGTTATGTTGGTTCTGTCTGCGGTGGAGGTGTGATCTTCCGCGGAATGGGAAACGGTACATCTGCAAAGACAGGACTGACTGATACAATGCTTTCAGGTGATGCGGTTTCTGTGGATGCCAGTGCGAAAAAGAGCATGTATGTCAATCCGTATGTAGGACGTGTACTGGATGGATTTGCGTTCAATGAATCTGGCATTGTGCTTGATAATACAGACAAGAATTATAAGATCAACCAGCTTGATACAGATAATACAGGAAGTATCAGTACAACGATCAGTACAACGGGAACAACTACGACTGTAAAAGACGCACAGGGACTGTTGCTTTTGTCAGCAGCTGTCAACAGTGGTGCTGTGTCTGGTGGAAGCAGCAACGCTTACAGTACACAGACAAATGGTGGAAACAAGACGGCAGGAACATACAAGTTTCAGTTTGGTGGTAAGTATGGAAAGGTAAGGAAGGCATCCTACAGTCACATTGGAAAAACAGGAACCGATGGGGATGAGAACTTGGCAAAATCAGATGACCAGAGCATACCTGGAACAACGAATCTGCCATATCTGCTCAGCAAGTATGGAAATGAAGACAGCTTTAAGATCTGCAGTGCATCTGCAACTATTAATCTGAAACAGGGAAATTATGACATGACTGCTTATGGAAGTGGGTATCAGGGAATTGCTGCAAGATATGTTTCGAATGCGATTGTGAATGCGACGGTTTCTGATGCAAAAGGCATTGTACCGGAATTAGCGAGTATGGATGGAAATGGAAGTACTCTGATTCTGGATACAACTGTAAAAGAATACGCGGATGACGATTTCCATTCTGCATCCATCGGTGGAGTATTTAATTTACTTAGACCTGGAAAGACGACAACCATCAGCAATCTGACACTTCAGGGAAGTAATTCAACTGGAACGGTATCTGGCGGAGTGGCATTGAAATATTACACCGCTGAGGGCGAGGAAATAGAGAGTCCTTCTGATGATTGGGATACCTATAAGAGCAATGTGGGAGTAGGTGGCTTTGCCGGTACGACTGCCAGTATTTCTGCCAGTGAAAGTACCAGTACGGCAAATATTAAATTTGATCAGGTAACTGTTCGGAATATGCACATAAAGGGATCTGTTGATGCCGGAGGACTGCTTGGCAGTTCTGGAAAATCAGCTCCGACGACAAAACCTGTCGGCTATACAGCAAGCAAGAATATTGCCTGCCTGTTAGAACCAACGATGAACAACAGGACTTCTGTGGGAGTACAGATAACAAATTCCCAGTATAACAATATTGTGGTTGAAGCTGCGAATTCCGCCGGTGGTTTTGTGGGATATGTGGACAGCCAGGATAATACCAGTGTTATCAGCTCCCTGAACATAACACAGCAAAACTACGTTGTCGGACGGAGTTCAAAGATTGGGAAAGCTGACAATACAACTACATATGCCGGAGGCACTTTTGGATATATAAGGACACAGATAAAAATCAATACGGATGAGAACACGGATGAAGCTGTGATGCAGGGAGTTACGAGTGCGGCAGGTGAGTGTGCCGGCGGCTTTATTGGAAAAATTGATAATAAGAGATATCAGATCCGTAAAGCGGTGGTGAAAGGAAGCGATGCGGAACCGAATGGAATTATATCTGTGAAATCAAGAACCGGCTATGCCGGTGGTCTTGTAGGAAGGGCAAATGGGACTGATGATTCATGTGAATTCCAGAATTGCCGGGCAGATACTATTGCCATAAATGTTAGCGATTTGACAGGCGGCGAAAGTACTATCGGCGGCGATGGCGGAATTGTGGGGCGAATTCAGGGGGCTGAGGTCACAATCAGTGACTGCGAGGTACAGAAAACTTCCATAGCAGGCGGAAAGTCAGGAGGAGTAGTAGGAGTAGTAGGAAATACCGCAGTAACGGTAAAGTTACAGAATTGTGTGGTAAATGGAACTGAAGATCAAAAGTATAAAATAACCGGAGAAGAAACCGCAGGCGGTATGATTGGATTATCTACTGCTCCTAATAAAAAAATCCAAATGAAACAGTGTGAAGTCAGCAACATGAAAATGATTTCCAACAAATGGGGATGTGGCGGCATGCTGGGAGATGTAGACTGGGCGGCGAATCTGGATACACTGTATTTGTTTGACTGTGCAGTAGAAGATTCTGAAATTCAGGGTACTACAAACGATACAACTGCGGGAGGTTTTACTGGCGATATTCGAGGAAATCTGACGGCGTCAAATTTATTATTGAACAATACAAGTATTCATTGTACTCAGTCAAATAAAGTTGGTATGGTAATCGGTCTTGTTGACAGCAAAACGGGAGCAATATCGGTAGCAGGTCTGAGTATTCAGAACGCAGAGGCATATTATAAAAATGGTGGGAAAAAGAATTCCGTAACACAGTTGTACGGTGTAATCAACAATGACTCAAATGTTGCAAATACAATAAAGAACAAAAGTTATATAGCCTTTGCTGATTATTCTGGTGCAGCATTGGGTGCACAGTCTGTTGGAGATGGAAAAACAGATAAACTGCTGGCAATTCCTGAAAAAACGAATGATACAGATACGGCAGAAACACCTGTGAAACCATATGTGGTGACAAGCCCAAAAAGTACAGCATATGTTTCAACAAAAGGAACTGCTACGACTCCGGCAAAACAGTTTTACCTTTATGGAGACGGGGCGTCCTGGAAAACAAACGGATCGAATTTTACAGTAAAGGCTGAAGAAATTTACAACGACTATAATAATACTGGTTCAGCAAATGCCGGTCTGTACAAATACGCGGATACAGGTATAACTACATTTGAATTCAGTAAGATGATTTCTACATACAATGCGAATCAGTCAACAAAAGCGAACTCTGATTTTCCGGTACTGCAGATTACAGGAAACGATGCGACAGAAATTTCAAAATATCTGGATATTGTTACAAATGGAGGATTCTCAAGGGCGAATGCATTAAACACTTCCGAGAATGCACATGTTACAGCAAGAGCAGATGTATACAGCTATGATACGACAAGCAGAAAATTTATAAGAAAGCCATCGGAAACTTCTTCACTTCGAATATCCAGAAACAGTACCGGAGCACTCAGCTTCAATACCAGTTCAGAATATGATAATACACGGGATCGTTTTACTCTTCTGATGGTGACATTTACAGAAACAGATATAAATGGAACAGTCCACAAATATAATGTGATGGTTCCGGTTGTTGTTCGCCGTATGCTGGAGCTGGATTTTTCAGCGACATTAAGTTATGGAACAAACTTCCAAAGCAGTACATATGAAAGGCTGGAAAGGCATGTCCTGGAAAGTTTCGGAAGTTCGATCACAGCTTATCTGAAATACACATATAACAGTGAGAAAGAAACATTTACAGATTATGGCTGGCAGAGTTACATTAACGGTGGTGGTGACGTAACCGAATCATTGGATAAGAAGATCGTATTTTCTCAGGGAACAGATGTAAAGCTTCCAGCAGGGACACAGTTATCTCTGGTGGATTGTACAAATGGTAAGGTATATTATTATAGAGTTCCGGATAACTCAAGTCTTACAGTCGCTGAGGCGAATAAAATTGCAATGAGTGAATTCAGGGCTTCAGATAGAACAGCGTACCAGGCACCAAGTATTGGAGAACTGATGGGAGCTGTTGCAGAATCGTCAGAGAATGGCACGTTTATAAAAGTGGATCAGAATGGAAAACCAGAAGATATAGAAGTTTCTGATGGAACAAAATATCCGAAACCAACAGTTAAGATCAAGAACCAAGACGGAACATATTCTTATTACAGACTGGCACAGGGAACAGAAACCGGAGGATATAACATTAAAGTTGCGGACAGCAGTTTAAAAACCGGAACAAAGAGCGCGGTTTCAGAGGAATATTATCTTGTGGTTACCGTTCCAAAAGGTACGAACAGTGGACTGCTGAATGGCTCTATACAGACAGAAGTAACAGACAAAATTCCTCACAATATTAACTACCGAACGAAAAAAAAAGGTAATTGGACGGAGGATGATCATGGAGGTACTGCAAGTACATACGTTATTTCAAGCGGATATACGCACAGTGTAAAAGAAGAAAATATAACTGATCTGGCAAAGAAAATATCAGCTTCGGACTCGACTATGAAGGTAGATGTGGTGGATACAATCATGTTTCCAAATACACAGACGTATAACTCATATGATGAATTATATCAGAGGTTCGTGGGTGGCATACAAAATACGGTAAATGGAAAGACTCTGGGTCAACAGTTCCCAAGTGGATCATCCGGAACTGCAAAGTTCTATGTTTATACAGGAAGCGGAACTTCCAGAGTATACTATCAATATACAAATGGTTCATGGAGTGTAGCTTCAGGAGAAACGTCAGCTACGGAATATGCGTGGGTTTCAAATAACGGAACTATGGAATTACCGTTATCAACAGATGGTACGATTGAGAATGCAATCAGTCTTCAGGGAGTGCGTGATCGGGTAAAGGGAACTGCTGGTAGTAGTACTTTTTATGTGGAACTTAAGATGGATGTAAATATTCCAACGTCGGGTCTGAATGCGATTCCGGAGTCAAAGATTGAAGATGGCAAGAGTTTACCGACAGACTTTACAAAGCTGACATATTCCTCACAGCTTTCCACAGAAAAACAGAGTATTACGTACAGTACAAACCGTGCTTTGGCACCAGGTACGCAGACTGCATATTACAGGGATGCTCCGGTAGGCGCAAAACTTACTTATGAAGCAGACCAGATCAGCCAGCTGGGTATCAACTTATTGGATCTTCAGTATCTGGATGCTTCTCAGGAAAGTTCACTGATAGATACGACAGCTGTTTATGATTTGTCAGCAATGAAGGACCTAGACAAAGAACTGCAAAATTCCAGAGGTATCAGATTTACATTAAGTTTGATGCCAAAGAATACATCTGGATCACTGGAAGAATATCAGAATGCGCTGGCAGATGCGAAGGATTATCTGGATGTGGAACTGAAATCAAAGGATTCTGGTACCGTTGAATATACTGTTGGAACAAATGGAGAAGCAGGAAGCTGGTCATGGACTGTTCCAAAGGAGACGTACTGGAAAGATGATAATGTAAGGACTGATTCTGTCTTTAATGGAAGCATTTTAACACAGGCAATTCGGCTCAAAGTAAAAATAGACAATGTCGAAGACAAGAGTCATATGTATTCTAATTACAAGGTCTTTCTTCAGGCCGAAGTTTTAGGAAGCAGTGCAACTACTGTAGTGAGCGGCACACAACAGGACGATAACATCATCTATACTCTTGCAAAGATTAAACCCGAATTTCTCCAGTAGGGATGGTGTTTTCTGGCATTTTCCCTGTCACGCGTGGTTGATTCCATGCGGGACATTTAACAAACCCTCCCCGGTTCCGGGACTGTCATGTTGTGACAGTCCCGGAAACGGGGAGGGTTTTGGTTAAGTCTGTCGAATGATTTTTCTTGCTGTATAAGTACATATCGTGCTACACTGATTATATCTTAAATTCTAAGCCCGTCAGGGCATTCTTATATGTTTCAGTTCTGAAACAGAAATCCAACAAAGCAAAAATCTATTAAAATTGCCCAAACGAAAGGAAGCCTGCTTATGCAAACAAAACTTCAGCAGTATTTTCCCGTGCTCAGAAGCAGGGAAGAAATTTTGAGAGAAATTGATGCGACCGTGAAACTTACAGAAAAATTTTACAGCTGGAGGGAGGCGCAGAGACAGGAATTTCTGGATTTCTGTGCAGGAGTGCGTGGAATCAAGATGCTGTATGATTCGTTTTTTAAGGAGATTATGAATCCGGAAACCGTACCGGAGAGACTGGAAGAATTTCTCAGTATTCTGTTGAATCGAAAAGTGAAAATTGTAGATGTACTGCTGGGAGATTCCACCAGGCTTGCGGACGAGCAGTCACTGCTGATCATGGATATCCTGGTACGTTTTGAGGATGGGACATACTGCAATGTAGAGGTACAGAAGATTGGATATGCCTTTCCGGGAGAGCGGTGTGCGTGTTATTCCTCAGATCTGTTGCTCCGCCAGTACAAAAAAGCCCGGTAGTTTTTCAGAAATATGCGGATAATTATATTCATACCTTTACGCAGCAGTCAGATACAGGATTGGAGATGGATTTACTGCAAAAATATATTTTTATTCCTCTTGACATCTTTAAAGAAAATGTAGAAAATAAAGGTATCAAGAACAAAATGGACGGATGGCTGACATTTCTGGGTATGGATGAACCGGAGAAGATCATAGAACTGATTAATACTTACCCGGAATTCAGGGAGATGTATGAGCATGTGTATTACATATGCCGGAATGTGGGGGATGTTATGGGGATATTTTCGGAAGAACTGAGAATCATGAATCGTAATACTGTGAGATATATGGTAGATGAAATGCAGGAGACGATAGACGAGCAGAAGGAAATGATAGTGGGACAGCAAGAACAGTTGAAGAAGAAGGACAGCGAGATGCAGAAAATGATATTGGAAAAGGACGAAAAGATGAAAGAAAAAGAACACATTATTGAAGAACTGAAAAAACAGATCGCATTGCTTCAAAAATGAATATCAGCCGGGACGGGGTGTGGTTCACTTCCCGTCCCACATGGCTGAGCTACAACCGAATCTTAAACCAATATCTCAACTAAAACCTCCCCGCTTCGGATCTGCCGTAAATGGCAGTATTCCTGAACGGGGAGGTTTGCTGTTAAAATTTCTTAATAATAACGCTTTTTGATTTCTTACGCAGAAGCCGATTATAAGCAGAATACTTTGCCTTCGGGACGCGGACGGTCATTTGCTTTACGCCCTGGTCAATTTTGGATGAAACGGCTTTGAGTTTTTGGCTTTTGATTGTGATGACGCATTTTGCTTTTACATTCCGGAATGCCTGGGAACCGATGCGTGTCAGTCCGGTACCGA
>NZ_JBBMEI010000061.1:0-19797 GCF_040096655.1 Blautia intestinihominis
GTCCGGAAGCACGCGACTTCAGTCGTGTGAGGATAGAGTTGTTGATTCACAAATATCTTTTTGAAAATAAAGAACAGCAGAATATTCAGTCTGAATATATTCAAAAAACCGGAACACAGGCAGAAGAAGAAAGTCGCAGAGTTGAAGATCTGGAAGAAAAAATACGTGACTGCTATGGCAAAAAAGGAAAACTGGAGAGCCAGATTGAGGTGTACAGCCGCCAGGAAGAGCAGTTTAATACCCGTTATAAGGAAGAACTTGTGCGGAATATTGTGGGAGCTTATGAAGCCGGAACGCTGGAAATTCGACATCAGATCTATGAGCAGGAGTTGACCAGAATCGTAAGAGAACGTACAGAAAGTCAGAAGAAACTGGAATCCGAAAAAGAGATGATTCGAAGCCAGGAGCGCAGCCTGGAAGATAAAAAAGAAGCACTGGTTCATAAAAAAGCAGAGATCCAGAGACAGACAGAAGTATATCAGCTTTATGAGAAAGAACTGGAAACAAGGAGAAATATTCTTAAGTATCTGGACATGGAAGCAGGATATCTTCTGGATCGTGACAGAATTCTTAATGTATCAGAGCGAAAGCTGAAAGAGCTGGAGGAACTGCGAAGAAGCCTGGAAAAAGAAGAGGATATTCTGGAGAAAGAGTATCAGAATCTTACCAGTGGAAAGGTTCTGGAACTGCCGGAAGATTTGAAAAAAGAACTGGATAATCTGGGTATTCATATCGTTTATGGTATGGAATGGCTCCAAAAAAACGGCTATTCACAGAAGAAAAACCAGGAACTTGTGCGAAGAAATCCATTCCTTCCATATGCACTGATCCTGTCCGGACAGGAGATGGAAAAGCTGGCAAAGAGCGGCAGAAATATCTGTACGTCTTTTCCGGTGCCGATTGTAGAAAGGGAAAAAATCGAAGAAATCCAGGAGAAATATACAGATAAACTTGTACATTTTCCGGGAATCAGCTTCTATATTCTGTTTAATGAAAATCTTCTGGATGAAGAAAAACTTCAGGAAATGATATGGGAGAAAAAACAGGAACTGGAAAAAACTGCACAGGCAGTAAAAGTCCGCAAAGTAGAATATGCAGAGTATTTTCAGAGACAGGAAGTGCTCAAGAATCAGTCTGTAACAAAGGAAAAATGGCAGGAAATCCAGGAGATTCTGGATAAGCTGAAAGAAGAAAAACAAAATCTTGAGAAAGATATTCTGGAAACGGCACAGAACCTTGACAGACTAAAAAAAGAACACGAAGAATTGCAGGATTTCATTGTAAAAACAGGTCTGGAAATTCAGAACCAGAAACAGCGTATCGCGGATTTTGGACAGCTTGAAAAGGATTATGCGATATACGAAAGCAATAGAGCAGCTCTGGAAAAATGTAAAAAAGAAGAACAGCGTTTTCAGGAAAAGCAAAAGCTGGCGAAGGAGCGGCAGGCAAAACTTCTGGAAGAACAGAAAACGGCACAAAATACGTTAAATATTTTGGAACGGGAAGCCGAAAAACTCAATGAGAAATACACCAGATATGCTACATACGAAAAGGCCGGGCAGTATACTCTGCCGGAAGAAATATCTGTAGAACAAATGGAGGCACGTTATGAGGCTATCACTTCTGTCCTTTCTCAGGAACTGAAAGACCTGGAAGAGCGGGAAACCAAAGCTTCCGGCCGTTTCCAGAGAGAACAGAATGAACTTGAGCATCTTCAGAAAAAATATCGGTTGAAACCAGTGCAGTGGGCGGATGTAATCTATGACAGAAAAGAGGAATCACATCAGGAAGTGATTCTAGAAGACTTTCAAAGAAAAATCCAGACAAAAGATATGCAGTGGAATGACGCAGACAAAAAGGCAGCAGTTGCTCAGAGCAAGAGTAATGATCTGCAGAAAAGAATCCACTCTGTATGTGGAGAAGAAAAACCGCTGTCCAGGAACGAGATCCAGGGACAGGACTTTGAAGCACGAAGGAACCAGCTTCTTTACCAGAAGAAAGAAGAGAAAAAACATGCTGATTTTCTGGCCAAAAAAGTTCGAAGTTATGAAGAAAACCTGACAGCACTTTCTGAATATAACGAACTGATTCCAGTAGAAATGGAGGAACGAGATCCGGTTTCGGATACTCTGACTTCAGAAGAACTGCGAAATCTCAAGGGAATTCTTATTCGTGATTATAACCAGAAAATCAGAGAAGCCCGGCAGAAGAAAGAACAGATTGTGCAGCTTTTGAACAGAGTTATTCGAATGGAAAGTTTTCAGGATGACTTTTACCGGAAACCACTGGAACAGATGCTGGAGCTTGTCGATGATGCACAGCGTGTTCTGATGCAGCTGAAAACAACTGTACAGTCATTTGACAGCCTTATGCAAAAACTGGAAGTGGATATTTCTGTTGTGGAAAGAGAAAAAGAGAGAATTGTAGAGCTCATGGAAGATTATATTCAGGAGATCCACAATAACCTGGGCAAGATCGACCACAATTCTACAATCACTATCAGAGACAGAAATATTAAAATGTTGAAGATCCAGCTTCCGGATTGGGAGGAAAATGTGGGACTGTATCACCTTCGACTGGAAGACTTTATCGACAAGATTACGAAGGAAGGCGTGGAACTTTTTGAAAAGAATGAGAATGCACAGGAATTTTTTGGTTCCAGTGTTACTACCAGGAATCTGTACGATCAGGTAGTAGGAATCGGAAATGTGCAGATCCATCTCTATAAAATTGAAGCACAGAGAGAATATCCGATCACATGGAAAGAAGTTTCCAGAAACTCAGGCGGCGAGGGATTTTTGTCCGCATTCGTTATCCTTTCTAGTCTTCTGTATTATATGAGACGGGATGATACTGATATTTTTGCAGACAAAAACGAAGGAAAAGTTCTGATCATGGATAACCCGTTTGCACAGACAAATGCTTCACATCTTTTGATTCCGCTGATGGATATGGCAAAAAAGACCAACACGCAGCTTATCTGCCTGACCGGTCTGGGCGGTGACTCTATTTACAACCGTTTTGATAATATTTATGTGCTGAATCTGATTACTGCAAGTCTCCGAAAAGGCTTACAGTACCTGAAAGCCGAACACAAGAGAGGCAAAGAACCTGATGAACTGATTACAGCACGGATAGAGGTTGGCGAGCAGATGGAGATGCTGTTTTGAAATATGTTTAATAACCCAAAAAGAAACTCAAATTATTTGAGTTTCTTTTTGAGTTGCTTGGAATATTCTTGAGTTTCTTGAATAAACTTAAATATAATGTTAAAATATAAAAAAGATCAGGAGGAACTAAAATGACAACTGAAGAATTGATTGAAAAATTAGGTTGGATTCAAAATTTTAAATGTGAAACTCCAACTTTGGAGATAAAAAGTGCAGAACGTGGATGCCCTAAACATTTATATGATTCATTGTCTAGTTTTTCAAATCAGGATGATGGTGGAATTATAATTTTTGGTATAGATGAAAAACAAAATTTTAAAGAAGTTGGAGTATATGACCCTCAGGATATTCAAAAGAAAATAAATGAACAATGCCTGCAAATGGAGCCAGTTATCCGACCACAGATTACAGTTGTTGAAAAAAATGACAAGTATTTTGTTTCAGCAGAAATACCTGCGGCCGATATTTCTGATAGACCTGTCTTCTATCGTGGAAGAGGCAGAGTAAAAGGTTCTTTTGTGCGTGTAGGTGACAGCGATGAACCTATGACAGAGTATGAAGTATATAGTTATGAAGCATATAGAAAAAAATATCAAGATGATATCAGAATAATTGAAAGAGCGTCATTGGCTTCCCTGAACCAGGAAATGTTAGCAGAGTATATGGGATTATTAAAGAAAGGAAAGTCACGACTGGCGGCAATACCAGATAACGAAATATACGAATTAATGAGCATAAAAAAAGGTGATGCAGTTACATTAAGTTCTGTGATGAATTTTAGTCCTTATCCTCAAGCGTATTTTCCACAATTATGTATCACTGCGATAGTTGTACCTGGTAAGGAAATGGGAGAAATTGGAAATCAAGGGGAAAGATTTTTGGACAACCAGCGAATAGAGGGTACTATTTCTGAAATGCTTGAATCTGCGATACAGTTTGTAAATAGAAATATGCGTACAAAAACTATTATTAATCCTCAAACGGGAAAACGAGAAGATAGAACTGACTATCCAATTACTGCAATCAGAGAAGCAATACTGAATGCGTTGGTGCATCGTGATTATAGTATTCATACTGAGGGAATGCCAATACAGTTAATAATGTTCGAAGATAGAGTTGAAATTAGAAATCCAGGGGGGATATATGGAAGAATTCGTATCGATCAGCTAGGAAAAGTGCAGCCAGATACCAGAAATCCGGTGCTTGCATCTGAACTGGAAGTGTTAAAAATTACAGAAAATCGATATTCTGGAATTCCCACAATACGTAAAGCAATGCAGGCATATAATTTACCACAACCAGAGTTTCTGGATGAAAGAGGTAGCTTTATTATAAAAATGTATAAATTTGGAGAAGAAAATAGTGCTACTGAAATAGAAAATTTGGAAGACAGAGAACTAATTCTTTATTGTAAAACGCCGAGGACTAGAAAAGAAATATGCGATTATTTAGGGTTAAGTTCGATTACTTATGCAATTCAGACGCATGTGATGCCTTTAGTTAAAAGTGGATTAATTAAAATGAGCATTCCAGATAAGCCGAAAAGCCCGAAACAGTTGTTCTATTCGGAATAATCTTCTACCAGACACCTATGTCTGACCTCTAAAATACGGGACATCATCCCAGTGGCAGCCAGACACACGTCCTGGCTCCGCTGGGATAATTTGATTCAAAAATACTTTTCCCACCATGCGCCGCGGCAATCTGCTCGACCACATGTAGTCCCAGAATATGCGGTGTATTTTCAGTGGTTTCCTGCAGATTCAGAGCCGCAAGAATTTCCGGGGGATAGCCTTTGCCGTTGTCGATTACTGTCAGGTACAGGAAATTTTCTCGTATTTCAGTTTCGATACAGATCTTGACAGATTCAGAATTATGCCGCACGCTGTTGCTCAACAGGTTTTCGAGAAGCCGAGCGAGCAGGGCACGGTCGACAGAAATCTGCGCGTGTTCGGCGGCATTTGTCTGATTCAGCGTAATTTCGCAGTTTTCTGCCAGGGGACTGTCGTAGAATTGAGCGACCAGTTCACGGAACAGCGGTCCGGCGGTGAAAGTTTCTTTTCGGAGTGGTTGTGCACCATATTCCAGTTTGCTGGTTAGATTCAGGTCGTCAATAAGAGAGCGGAGTTTTTCACATTGAGTACGAATCCCTGCGGCCTTGTGCCGTACTGTATCGGGCAGGGAAGAATCCTGTTCCAGCTGTTCTCCCCATCCAAGGATCAGAGCCAGTGGTGTGCGTACATCATGACTGACACCTGCAATCCACTGTGTTCGCGTGTCATCCCGCCGCACAAGCATTTCATTTCGTTTCTGTAGATGAGAACTGGTCTGATTCAGTTTCTGAGCCAGTTCTCCGGTAAAACCATCTGTCGGTAACTGGACAGTCTGTCCGTCGGCCAGTGCATCCAGCCCTTCCGCTACAATTCTTAAGCGTTTGGTTCCACGCCAGCCAATCCATAAACAAAAGATCAGAACCAACAGCAGCATGCCAAGAATAACCAGTGGGATACCGTGGACGATATCCTGGAGAACATTTGGTGAATTGTAAAGATTATATTTCCAGAGACTTCCCTTGGTAAGACCAGCCACAAACAGACCATAATCTTCGGACCAGCAGAATAACGGATAATCATCCAGATACCAGCGGGAAAAACTGGCGATGTCGCTGGAAGAATAATGGTTATCCAGTTCGTCCGGCAGATCATAATTCCATTTCACGTTTCCTTTTTCGTCAAGGATCATAGCCCATGCATAACCGTCCATCCATTCTTCCGGAGCATGTTCTGCTCCAAAAATCATTCCATTGTCTGTTTCAACCATAGAATCTGCAATTTCGCTATAGGAATATTCGCGTTGCGGCTGGAGATATCCTTCGCGCCAGCTGATCCATCCCAGAAGTGAAATTGTCAGGACCAACAGCAGAAGGACAACACCAACTGCGGTCAGTACATATCGCCAGATCAGTCGGGCAAAAGTTTTCACAGCAGTTCCTCCTTTGCCAGTTTATAGCCAATGCCCCTTACAGTCAGCAGACAGCGCGGCTGGTTCGGATCCTGCTCCAGTTTCTGGCGCAGATGTCGGATATGAACACCAAGGCTGTTTTCATATCCATAGTAATCCGCACCCCAGACAGCAGAGCAGAGGGAATCATAAGTCACGATATGCCCGCGGTTATCCGCCAGTTTGCGAAGCAGTGCCAGTTCTGTAGCTGTCAGAGGAATCGTATCTCCGTTTGAAAGTGTGACAAGAGCATCGTTCAGATCCACGCTTCGATCTGCAAGTTTCAAATCTTTTGACTTTGTGCGGGCGAGTTCTGCGCGATAAGTTCTCAGCAGGATATGCTGAACACGAAGAAGTAGTTCCTGCATCAGAAAAGGCTTTGTCAGGTAATCATCTGCACCAAGTCCGAGTCCAAATAAACGGTCCGCATCGGCATCTCTTGCGGAGAGAAAAAGAGCCGGAACGTCTGCTTTGGCATGCAGGGCACGGAACAGGGAAAAACCATCGCCGTCCGGAAGGTTGATATCCAGGATCATCAGTTCCGGGATCTCAGCTGCAAACAATTTTTTTGCCGCAGCACAGTTCGCTGCGGTCTGAATATGCCTGTAACCTGCACCAGACAACTGCTCGCAGAGCAGACGGAGCAGATCTTTATTATCATCTACGATCAGAATTCGAACTTCATAAATACTGTTCATAATCAGAATCCTTTCAAATCATCAGTCAGTCTTGAATTCAGTTTTACTATACCATACTTTCAAACACTCTATCTGAAAATCCCAAAAACTTAAGCGAAAATTAAGGCAGGATTTGAGGAGGCTTAAGGCAGCCGGTGTAAGCTTTAAATTGTCGAAGAGAAAAATAAACAGGAAAAGGAGAGAACATTATGATTTCTGTTATCGAAACCCACGACCTCTGCAAAAGCTACAACGGTCGTATCGTAGTGGAGCATCTGAATCTGTCAGTACCGCAGGGCTGCGTCTACGGTTTTCTTGGTCCGAACGGTGCCGGAAAATCAACAAGTATGAAAATCCTGCTTGGTCTGGTACATCCGACCAGCGGCAGTGTAAAACTGCTCGGGCAGACGATGAATGAGGAAAACCGCATCGCATTGCTGAGAAAGACGGGAAGTCTGATCGAGTCCCCGTCAGGTTATCTGCATCTGACAGCACGTGAAAATCTTAAGATCATCGCAGACTTGAAAGATATCGACCACAAAGACATTGACCGTGTTCTGGAGATCGTACATCTGACTGCCGACGCAAACCGCAAAGTCGGGCAGTACTCTCTTGGCATGAAACAGAGACTTGGCATTGCAATGGCATTACTTGGCAATCCCAGGCTGCTGATCCTGGATGAGCCGACCAATGGTCTCGATCCTGCAGGAATCCAGGAAATGCGCGGTCTCATTGCATCTATGCCGGAGAGCACCGGAGCGACGGTACTGATCTCCAGTCATCTGCTCGGTGAAATGGAGCAGATGGTCACGCAGCTTGGAATTCTGGATCATGGAAAAATGATATTCGAAGGTTCCCTGCAGGAACTGCGTAAACACAGCCGGGGCGGCATCCAGATCCGGGTACTGGATGTGAAAAAAGGCATTGATATACTGAATCGTCAGGGTATTCTGACACAGCCAATGACACATCATCTCGATATCCTGCAGCTGCCGTCGATTTCTGATGAAAAATTGGCAGAACTGGTCAGAACCCTTTCTGAAAATAATGTCGGAGTTGTCGGACTGACTTCTGAGACAAAAAGCCTGGAAGAAATTTTCCTGAGTCTGACACAGAACGGCAGGGAGGTGGCATGATATGGCAGGTGCTTTTTGTGTAGAATTGCAAAAAGCTCACCGCAGGCATGATCTGCTGTTCTGCCTGCTGGTTCCGTTGATCGTAATGCTGTGGACAGGCAGTCTGTTATCGCCCGGTCCGGATGAACTGGCAAATGCGTACAGCGCATTGTTTTACAGCATCCCGGTTGACAATGTGCTGATCTTTCCGATCGTGATGGCAGTACT
The DNA here is from genome assembly GCF_040096655.1 of Blautia intestinihominis. Lineage (NCBI taxonomy): Bacteria > Bacillati > Bacillota > Clostridia > Lachnospirales > Lachnospiraceae > Blautia > Blautia intestinihominis. Next base: position 8,191 of record NZ_JBBMEI010000061.1, read on the forward strand.
GGCAAGCCGGTTATGGGATATGGAAGTCAAAGGAAGTACCTGGAAACTTCTTTATACTCTGCAGAGCCGTAGGAGTCTGTTCCTTGGAAAAGCTTTGTTTGGCATCATGGAAGTTCTGCTTGTAACCTTTCTGGAAATGGGAGGCGTATTTCTGACAGGAAAAATATATGGTTACACGGAGGCTTTTCCAATCAGTCAGCTTTTTTATCTGACAGGCTGTACACTGGCGGTGGAACTGATGCTCTTTTTTGGAGCATTTCTGCTCATGCTGCTGGCTGGAAATCCGCTTCTGGCACTCTGTGCAGGAATCATAGCATCATTAACCGGGCTGTTTTCTGCTTTTATGCCAAAGGTTGTCAGCTATTTTGTTCCTTGGGGTTATTTTGTTCCGCTGGGAACTTATGAAGTTGCGAACTGGGACCAGGCTGCACATACGGTTACTTATGGAACGCGGCCGTACAATTGGGGACTGCTTGTTTTTACTGTGGTACTGGTCATGCTCTTGTTCTATGCAGCATGGCGAAGAGTACAGAAACAGGAGGTGTAAAAGATGTTAAAGCGCTGTATTCAGGCAGAAAACCGAAAACTGCATGCGTCTCCGATCTGGGGGCTGTTTTTTGCACTGCCGCTCATTTCAGCAATATATGGAACTTTTAATTATCTGCAGAATCTGGAAATTCTCAAAGATGGCTGGTACAGTCTCTGGACACAGCATACATTGTTTTATTCGATGTTTTTCTTTCCTGCAATGGTGGCTGCTTATGCAGCTTATCTGTGGAGACTGGAACATCTTGGACACAACTGGAATCTTATTATGGCAAGTCCGGTCAGGCCGATAGATCTTTTTCTGGCGAAATTTGTTGTGGTGGCAAAACTGGCCCTTCTGACGCATCTGTTTGTATTTTTGCTGTATGCATTTTGTGGAAAAGTTTTTGCACATTTTCCGGGATTTCCACCGATGATCCTGCTTGCTTTTCTTCTTCGCGGTGCAGTGGGAGCACTTGCGGTCATTGCGGCGCAGCTTGTGCTGGCTATGGTCATCCGAAGCTTTGCCATTCCGATCTTTCTTGGGCTGGTGGGCGGCATCACCGGTCTGCTGGCAGGGAGCAAAGGTCTTTCTCTGTTCTGGCCCTATGCACTGATGCAGGCAGGCATGAATGCAAACAAGAGTAATGATGTGCTGTCTGGAGGCGGATATATTTTATTCTTTTTCAGCTGTATTTTCTGGCTGGTAACAATGGTTCTAGTTGCTGGAATGTTTCTGAAAAAAAGGGATGTAAAGGCATAAAGTCGTTTCTTAATAACATGGCACATGATATACTACAGGAAGAAACCTGGAATGAAAAAGCATAGATAATAACAGGAGAGGGGAGATCTGAAATGAAAAATATACAGGGAATTCAGTTGATCATGGAAAGCAATGAAGAGTTACTCCCGGATTTTTTTATGGATTTTCCCTATATTTGCTCCTGCGTGGAGTTTGATAAATATATAGATCCGGTCGTGCCCTGGCACTGGCATCATGCAGTAGAATTATTCTATATAAAAAGTGGCAGAGTAGAGTATACAACGCCAAATGGGAAATGGATATTCCCGGCGGGGACAGGCGGGTTTGTTAATTCCAATGTACTGCATTCATCAAGAGTGAGTTCTACAAAGGATGGAACCGTGCAATTACTGCATCTGTTTGATTCGGAACTGCTGCCAGGCGGGATATCTAATCGAATAGAAGAAAGGTATATTCGTCCGTTGACGGACAGATCCGGGCTTGAAATGATCTGCCTGTCACCCGAGGACCCCGGGCAGGCGGCTCTTTTGCAGAAGATTCAAGCCGGCTTTGAATTGGAGGAAGGCAGCTGGGGCTATGAGATCACTCTTCGGCAGCTGCTCACAGAAGTATGGCTTGGTTTATTGGAACTGGCATGTGCTGAGACAGAAGATATACACAAAAACAAAGATACCGCTGAAAAAATGAAAGCAATGATGTCTTATATTCAGGATCATTATACGGAGATGATAGCGGTTGACTGCCTGGCGAGGGAAGCGCATATAAGTAAAAAAGTCTGTTTCCGACTGTTTCAGGAGAATCTTCATATGAGTCCACTGGAATATATGAGAGAATACAGACTTCGGAAGGCATGTATGGAACTGATAGAGACAGAGAAATCTATTACAGAGATCGCAAGTGACTGTGGATTTGGAAGCAGCAGCTATTTTGGAAAGCTATTTCGGGAGCATTTCAACTGCAGTCCTGTAAGATATCGTGGAAAATGGCACGATTGTAATAGAAACAGACACGAATAATATAGATTTGCACTGGAAAATGCATTATCCTGTTATTACAAGAAAGAGAGATCTTTTTTCGTATTACACACCATGGAAAGGGGCTGGTCATGAAACCAGCTCCTTTTTCATAAAGGAGGAAATGTATGAATCTGACTTATCGATACAGTGCGATCCAGTTTACACATTGGGCATCATCTTCTGGGGCAGCAGCTTTTGCAACAACGTATCTGTTGAACAAAGGGGTTCCTTCAGGAATGGTAGGATTCCTGCTGGCATTGGCAGGGCTTTGTTCCTGTCTGTCACAGCCAGTTCTGGCATCTCTGGCAGACCGCGCAGAAAAATTTGTCCTGACAAAAATGCTGCTGATCATGTCTGTTCTGTGCAGTGTATGCATACTCCTGCAGTTACTGCCGGGAATTTCTATCATGCTGATGGCTGTTTTGTACATGGTCAGTATCTGGAGCAGTGACGCGATGGTTTCCTTATTAAATGCCATCAGTGTCGCATACAACAATGCGGGCTATTTCGTGGATTATGGCGCAGCCCGGGGAATTGGAGCAGTAGCGAGTGCTGTCTCAAGTCTGATCATTGGCTGGGCGGTAACAGTAGTCATGTAGGAGTTGCCCTGTTTATTGCGGCTATGGTAGCAGCTCCGGTGATTTTCTTTTTTGAAAAAATACGGAAGGTTTTCAGAGACACAACTGTTTTGAAGATAGCAGCCGTTTCTTTTTTCATAAAGGCAGTTGGCTTTTATTTTGCGGGAAATATACAGACGATCTATCTGTTACAGTTCTTTCAGATCTCATCCTACGCGCTTTTGGTACCTGCTCAGGTGTACTATGCAAAAGAGAAAGTCAGAGACAATGATATGGTAAAAGGACAGGCATTTATAACAGCAGCCTATGCGCTGGGATGCGCGGCTGGTAATTTTGCCGGCGGTCAGCTTTTGAGCCAGGGGGCAGGTGCAATTCTTATGGCAGGTATATGCATGGCGGCGGCTGGAACCGCAATTGTCTTTGCGACGGTAACAAAATCCGATTTCTGTTTATAATGCAGGGTATATATGTTATGATAGATAAATATGTACGATAACATATATTTGAAAAACGTAGAGAAGGGACTTTCATTATGAAAAAAGAAAAAGGTAATGCCATTGCACTCCTGCCAATTGGCATATTTCTGATATTATACCTGGGCCTTGGCATTTTATTTGAGTATGTGATGAAGATTCCGATGGGATTCTATAATGTACCGATCGTGGTCGCATTTCTTGCCGCGATCCTGGTTGCCTGTCTGCAGAACAGGGAAGTAAGTTTTGACAGGAAACTTGAGATCATGGCGCATGGTGTCGGAGACAAAAATATCATCACAATGCTTCTGATCTTTCTCACAGCAGGCTCTTTTGTCGGCGTAGTAGGAAGAAGCAGCGCGGAAAGTGTGGCATATTTTATGCTGACGCTGATTCCGGCGAGATTTTCTGTGGCGGTTTTATTTGTAGTTGCATGTTTCGTATCGGTAGCGATGGGAACTTCTGTAGGCACGATCACACTTCTGGTGCCGATCGCGGCGGCTGTTTCCAGTGCGTCAGGTTTTGATCTCGCATTTTGTGTGGCTTCGGTCATGGGCGGGGCGATGTTCGGCGATAACCTTTCTTTCATTTCCGATACCACGATTGCAGCCTGTAATGGACAGGGCTGTGAGATGAAAGATAAATTCCGTGAAAATTTCTGGATCGCATTTCCGGCAGCACTGATCACACTTGTTCTGATCCTGATCCTGTCTTTTCAGACGGAAATTCAGGGACATGTCAGTCAGTCCTATCATCTGCTCCAGATACTGCCATATGTCCTGGTGCTGGTCGGAGGTATCATCGGCATCAATGTATTTGTGGTTCTTCTGACAGGAATTGTTTCCGGAGCGATCATCATGCTTGCCGGAGGGCATATCACGCCAGTGGATCTTCTGACGAATATGGGTTCCGGTGTATCCGGAATGTTTGAGACCTGTATGGTGGCGATCCTGGTAGCGGCAATGTGTGCGCTGATTCGTGAGTACGGCGGTTTTGATGCACTTCTTGGCTGGATCCACAAAATCTTCTGTGGCAGAAAAGGCGGGCAGCTTGGTATGGGACTTCTTGTCGGAACCATGGATATTGCGACTGCGAATAATACGGTAGCCATTGTTATGGCAAATCCGATCGCCAGAGAGATGGCACAGGAGTATGGGATCACACCAAGAAAAACTGCCTCCCTGCTGGATACTTTTTCCTGCATCTTTCAGGGAATCATTCCATATGGTGCACAGATGCTCGTGGCAATCTCAGCGGTCAATGAGCTGGGTGGTGAAATTTCCGCTTTTCAGATCATTCCGAAACTTTTTTACCCAATGTTTCTCCTGCTCATGTCGATCATTACGATAATGAGAAGCGAAAAGACAAAAAAGTAAAATCAGAGTTTTATAATAGAAATATAAATAAAAAAGTTTTACATTATGAGGAGGACAATTACCCATGAAAAAGAAAACAGTTATTACAGCAGGGATTCTGGGAGTTCTGGCAGTTGCAGCAGGTGTGTGGTTTTATCATCCGGCTGGCAAAGTAGATCAGGAGATCCTGAGCCGGCTTGAAGGCGATTATGGAATTCCATACGATGATGATATGGATGACGAGGAGTATTACGATAATGAATGCTTCTGGGAAATGGCTGTTTTTACAAAAGCAGATGGATTTTTTACAACGAAACCGCCGGCACTGATGATCTATGATGCAGAAGCGGGAGAGCCTGGCCTTGCCGGAACGATCATAAATCTGGATGCGGATACAATGGAATTGAAAATAGATGATCGCATGACAGACAAAGACTATTATCCGTCTGGATGGGACATTGAAACGTCATCAGATACCATAGAGTTTACTTACGAAGAAACAGAAGATGGTCTGGAACTGACCAATCATGGCAAAACGTTCACTTTTGTAAAATATCAGGAAGATTAAACAGAAAAAAATAAAAAAACACTTGACCTTCCACCTTATGGAAGCTGTATAAAACAAGTACAGACAGCGATATGAAGAGTTTTCAGACTGTCAGGAAAGTAAGAGGTAGCGCAATGAAGATCAAACAGGTGGAAGAGCTTGTAGGAATCACAAGAAAAAATATCCGTTTTTATGAAGATCAGGGGCTTCTCAATGTAGAACGTGCAGAAAACGGATACAGGGAATATCATCAGGAGGATGTCATCCGGCTTCAGGAGATCAAATTATTCCGAAAGATGGATATTTCCATAGAAGAAATGAAACTTCTCTTCGAAAAAAAGAAAAGCCTGCAGATCTGTCTGGAACAGCATCTCAAGGAACTGGAACACCGAAAGGAAGGTCTTTTGAAGATGCAGGACATGTGCGAACGCCTGATCCTGGAACATCGGTCACTGGAATCTCTGAATGCAGAGGACTGTCTGGAAGAAATCGAGCAGATGGAGAAAGAAGGTGCAAAGTTTATGAACGTCAATAAAACGGATGTGCACAAGAAAAAGCGAACGGGAGCGATCGTCGGTGCAGCAGTTATGACAGTGCTTATGCTGGTGACGATCATAATCGTATTCTGGGCAAACGCACAGGATCCCATTCCGCTGGGGCTGCTTTTGCTGATCGCAGGGATCCCGGCAGTCATCATTGCAGGAACGCTCATAGCACTTGCAGGAAGAATGAAGGAAATCGAAGGAGGAGAAGAAGATGAAGCTTCTAAGTATTGAATATATCCCGGGCGTGGATTTTGAGCCGCTCGGAATCGTAAAAGGAACCGTTGTGCAGACCAAGAACGTCGGCAGAGATTTCATGGCAGGCATGAAAACCCTGGTTGGCGGCGAGATCGTAGGTTACACAGAAATGCTGAACGAGGCAAGACAGATCGCTACGAAGCGTATGGTGGATGAAGCCAAGGAGATGGATGCCGATGCCGTGATCGGTGTTAAATACGGCTCCTCCCAGGTCATGTCAGGAGCAGCAGAAGTGATCGCTTATGGAACTGCGGTGAAATACAAATAAAAATGGTCAAAAGAAGCTCACATCATAATGAAACGAGATGTGAGCTTTTTTTCTGTACGAAATATATGGTGAAAACATATAGCAAACCATGTATAATAAGACTCATGGATGATGAAAAATAAAAACGGATGAGGAATTTAATTCATGGAGGGAAATTTAACAAAAGGTCCTATTCTGAAAACGTTGACAAAACTTGCCATTCCGATCATGGCATCGTCGTTTCTTGGGACTTTGTATAATATCACGGATATGGCATGGATTGGGCTGCTTGGCTCGAAAGCAGTTGCCGGTGTTGGCGTTGGCGGTATGTTTACCTGGCTTTCGCAGGGGCTTGCTTCTATGGCGAGGATGGGCGGTCAGGTGCAGGTTGCACAGTGCATTGGACGTGGTGACAGGGAAAAGGCGCATGGTTTTGCACAGGCAGCAGTGCAGCTGGCAGCGGCGATGGGAATGGCGTATGCGATTCTTTCACTGGTATTTACGAAGCAGATGGTCGGCTTTTTTCAGTTGACGGACGCTGAGGCGTATGCAGCGGCTATGTCGTATACGAGGATCGCGTGCGGACTGATCGTATTTTCATTTATGACTCTGACATTGACAGGACTTTATACGGCACAGGGCGATTCCAAGACGCCATTTCTGGCGAATCTGATCGGGCTTGTCACAAACATGATCCTGGATCCCGTTCTGATCCTTGGACCGGGACCTTTTCCGAAACTGGGCGTGATCGGAGCTGCAATTGCAACGGTAATGGCACAGGCGATCGTTATGAGTATTATGGTTCTTGCGATCATTGTGCGGAAAAAAGAAAATGTACTGAAGGGTATAAAACTTTTGGCAAAGATCCCGGAAGAATATCTGAGTGGGATCTGCAGGATCGGAATTCCGACAGCAATCCAGGGAATGGCATATTGTGCAATTTCCATGGTGCTGACACGAATGGTTTCAGGATATGGTGCAGAGGCGGTTGCCACACAGAGGGTCGGCGGGCAGATCGAGTCGATTTCCTGGAATACAGCAGATGGTTTTGCGGCAGCGCTGAATGCTTTTATTGCACAGAATTATGGAGCCGGAAAGAACGATCGTGTGAGAAAGGGATATAAGGCAGCTTTGTGGACAGTTGGTGTATGGGGAGTGCTGATCTCACTTGCATTTATATGCTTTCCCAATGCGATCGCAGATATCTTTTTCCATGAACCGAAGGCAATCGAGACAGCAGTTGGATATCTTGTGATCATCGGATTCAGTGAAGCTTTCATGTGCGTGGAACTGACAACGGTAGGTGCCTTGTCCGGACTTGGCAGGACGAGACTCTGCAGTATTATCAGCATCACTTTCACCAGTGCCCGGATCCCGCTGGCGATCATCCTCGGCGGTATCATAGGACTCAGTGGAATCTGGTGGGCACTCTCTGCAACATCAATTGTCAAAGGTATCATCTTCACATGCACGTTCCTGTGGATCACAAGGAAGCGAGGATAAACTTATGAAAACAGCAAAAAAGATTTTTAAGATCATTGGAATCATAGCAGGGGTGGTTGTGGCCGTGTTGATCGTGTATATCATCTACCTTTATGCAAGCTATCACCGCATCGAGGATAACCTGTCGTTGGAAGTGGAATCTCATGCACAGGCAGATGTGCATCTAACAACGGAGAAAGAATACTCCGCACTTACATACAATATCGGTTTTGGTGCGTACACACCGGATTTCAGCTTCTTTATGGATGGCGGCAAATCTTCCTGGGCGAAGAGTAAGGACAGTGTGCTTGAAACGGTTCAGGGGGCAGGAGAACTGGTCAGATCTTATGATCCGGATTTTGCCCTGATTGAAGAGGTGGATCTGAATTCCACCAGAAGTTATCATGTAAATGAATATGACATATTGAAGGATTGCTTTGCAGATTACGATACTGTATTTGCACAGAACTATGATTCTGCATTTTTGTTCTATCCATTTACACAGCCACACGGCAAGAGCAGATCAGGGCTGGCTCTTTTTTCCAGATACCCTGTCACAGATTCTCTGAGAAGAAGCTTTCCGGTATCTACGTCATTCAGTAAGTTTTTTGATCTGGACCGCTGTTACAGCATTTCCAGAATTCCAGTGGACAATGGCAAAGAACTCGTAATCTTTGAACTGCACATGTCTGCCTATGGGAACAGCGATGAGATCCGGGAAGGCCAGATCCGCATGCTGACCGAAGATATGCAGAAAGAATATGAAGCAGGAAATTACGTGCTCTGCGGCGGCGACTTCAATCATGACCTTAAAGCAGATGAAAACGATTCTGCGGAAAGAGAATCCTGGGCATATCCATTCCCGAGATCCGAACTCCCGGAGCATTTTTCCTTCGGTATGGATCAGCTTTCCGAGCAGGAAAAACAGGACTTATGGGACAGCGCACGTAACGCAGACATGGAATATGTACCGGGTGAAACCTACACAGTCACACTGGACGGATTTATCATTTCCGATAATATAGAATGCGTATCTTACGAAGACATCAACACAGGCTACACCTACTCCGACCACGATCCGGTCTACATGAAATTTAAACTTACTCAGTAAAATGAATAAAAATACAAAAAATCATTCCCCAGAGGCATCTTTGGGGAATTAAATAAATTAGTTGATTACTGACCAAAGGTCATTAATAATTCCTGGATCGACAGGGATTATATTTCTGAAACAAAACAGCAGGAAGCATGGAGGAGAACAGTATAAAAGACAAAAAACGTTTTGTCTGCGCCAATGCGTTTTATGAAGGCAGAGAATACTATTATTGTCTGAAAAAAATCCCAAGTTATAACTGGACGATGCTGTTTCTTGTGTCAGCAGATCATGTGGCGACGAATACCATGGACATGGTGAATTCTATCATTCGCACGTTTGCACTGGTTGCAGCATGTGCTTTTACAATCCTGTGTTCCGGTTTCTTTGTCTGGTACAGAAGCCGCAGGACACGCGCGATGTATGAGTTTGAGTTACGGACGAATGAATGTCTGTCGGAAGTGAACCAGGAACTGGAAAAAGCCAAAAAAGCGGCAGAAGAGGCATTTCATATTGCGGAAGAGGCGAACCAGTCCAAGAGTCGTTTCCTTTCCAATATGAGCCATGATATGAGAACACCTATGAATGCGATCGTAGGTTTTACGACGCTGCTGGATAATGAGAGCAAAAATCCAGAAAAAGTACAGGAATATACAAAGAAGATCGCTTTTTCCAGCCAGCATCTGCTGGGACTTATCAACGATGTGCTGGATATGTCCAAGATCGAGGCAGGCAAGATGAAGCTGACGCTGGAAGAAGAAAACATGGATGAGATCATCGAGAATATTGATGCCCTCGTCCGCCCGCAGATGGTCCTTCGTAGGCAGAAGTTTGAGATCATTGTGGAACTGCTTAAAATGGAAGGCGCAGAATGTACTGTCTGTGAAAATGGACAGCTTGCGGTAGAGACATTTACCGCATCGGAAGAAAACACGATCAATCTGATCCTGATGGATGTACAGATGCCGGTGATGAACGGATACGAGGCGATGAAAGCAATCCGAAGTTCAGGTCATCCGATGGCTGAGACAATTCCGATCATTGCCATGACTGCAAATGCTTTTGTGGAAGATATCCATGACGCATTGGACGCCGGAATGGATGCACATGTGGCAAAACCGGTGGATATGAAAGTACTGAAAGAAACCGTAGCACAGGTGATCGGAGGAAGATCATGAGATGCAGTAATATAAAAGGACATAAAAGGAGCACGTATGCGTAGAATATGGGTAACCAGTGACCTGCATATTGGTCATAACAAAGAGTTTGTATACAAAGAGCGTGGGTTTCAATCAATTGAAGAGCATGACAGCGCATTGCTCTCTAATTGGAATGAACTTGTCAGCCCAGATGATGTTGTATATGTTCTGGGAGATGTGATGTTAAAAAAAGATCTCGAAGATGAGGAATTCTCATATGCCCTGAATATATTAAAACAATTAAATGGTGAGCTTATTATATTTCGAGGTAACCACGACAGTGAGAGCAAGCTCAAAAAGTACGAAACCTGCGAAAACGTGATCAAAGCAGGTGAAGCTGCATGTTATCTGAAATATCCGGCAGTTAAAGGCTATCAGTTTTATCTGTCACACTATCCAACTTTAGTTGCCCATGAGAGGCTCAAACCTGTAAGAACCGCTCTTATTAATTTATATGGTCATACTCACCAGAAAGAACACTTTTATAAAGAACACCCTTATATGTATTGTGTGTGTTTAGACGCACATGAAATGAAGCCTGTACTTTTGGATGATATCATTGAAGAAGTAAAAGATAAAAGGATTGCGTATGAAGAAAATATTTTATAGCAAATTATGGGGGCTGATGCTGCCAATCGTGCTGCAGAATCTGATGCTGGCACTGGTTGCTGTTGCAGATGCATTTATTCAATGCGTCGTAAAACCCCTTGCTTTAGCTCTTAACTTGACCCATATTTATACAAGATAATTTCGATAAGCAAGCAATGAATATAGTACATCCAGTCCTTGCCAGATAGAACGTACTCCGGGCATACCATCGCTCGGTGCACCTTTCGTCCCTCCAAGAACTCCCAGATCATAAATTGCTTCTTTAAGTGAATACGATTCAGGAATTTCCTTGCTTTTTCTTGCGCAACAACATAATACTTTCCATTCCTCTTCAACAAATACGATCCCACTTGAAATTTCCGGACATATTTTCCCAAGATAAGTCAGATTTAATATCTGCATTGCAATGACAGAATATAATAACGTTAGAAAGCTTAATCTCCCATATTCCCTTGCCTGGTTCTTTTCTATTTTGCACCCACTCTTTAATATAAAATGAAACCGTTCTATCTTCCATCTGTGTGCATAACACTGTACCAGCTTTTCTATTTCTTTTTCGCTCTTTACCGTTACCGTTGTCAGCAGAAACCATTCTGTCCCCTTTTTCCCGGATTCATGCACATAGATCGCTGTCAGCTCCAGCTTTTCCCGTAAATGCTTTTCCTTTCTCCTTTGAGGACGGTAGATTGTAACCTTTTTGCAATGGTAATCCATTTTTATATTTCTTGATGGGATATGCTCTCTGGGATTCCGGCTCATCCGGACAACCATGCTTCCTGCCACTGGGGAACTACGTAATTCATGAAAGATCTTTTTCCCATCATCTACCATACGATTTTGTACGATCCGGATCAGAAAATTTGCTTTCAGATCCGCTGCTTCTGAGAAAAATTCATAGAAATCACCTTCCCGGTCACATA
>NZ_JBBMEI010000062.1:0-19271 GCF_040096655.1 Blautia intestinihominis
GAACTGGTTATCCACAAAACAAAAAAATAAATTTCATCACTTTTTACAATGGACTATGCATACCCTTGAACAGTAACTGTTATTTTGGCGGTAAGTACGGGGTGAGATTCCATAAAAATTCTTGAAAGCTCTGGAAAAATGGAGTTGGTTGGGATAGCCGACCTGCCTGCTGATCTCGCCCACAGAAAGATCTGTGATCTTGAGAAGTTCGGCAGCTTTTTCCATACGGTACTGGATGAGAAATTCCTGTGGAGACTGTCCGAGGACATCACGGAAAACCTTGCCAAAATAACTCCGATCCAGATTGCAGCGGCGAGCCATGTCCTCGACCGTGATCGCACGGGAATAATTCTGGGCGATGAAGGTCACAGCTTCGTTCGTGTAAAACTGTGCACGTTTGCCTCCCTGGGTGTGCCGCCTGGAAGACGATCCGCTGACCAGTGCATCCATGATAAGATAAAGATGCCCGATCAGATGATAGGAAGATTCCTGAGCGTGTGTGGCAAGATACAGAATCTCATTTTTGAGCCGCTCCCCATCCTGTGGTGTGCGTGGAAGATAGACCGGAGAGTCAGAAGAAAGACCGGAGCCCTCCAGAATCTCCTTTGCCCGGAGTCCGCTGAATTCGATCCAGGCATATTCCCATGGGTCTTTGCGGTCGGCAAAATAAGTATTTACACAATCGGGCTCAATCAGGAATCCCATTCCGCCCTGAAGCTGGTATTCCGTAGACTGGGAATTTTCATCATCAACCAGGAGTGTTCCTTTACCTGAAATAACATAATGGAACAGGAAATGGTTTCGTACAAAAGGACCGTAGGAGTGTAGTGGAAGACACTGTTCATATCCATACTGGTAGAGTGTAAGATCCATAAAACGGTCATCTGAAAACATATGAAACAAGACTTTATCCATATTTTATCCTCCATAAAACATAAAAACATAGAAACTGGTTAATATTACTAAAAAATATCAATTAAAATTGTTAGTAATACACGAAATTTGCATGTTTTTCTATATTATATACCATAATGAGTCTATACTTCAACTTTATTCTTTAAAAAACGAATAAAGGTATAAAAGTGCTGTCATGAGAATATTTACGGAAAGAAGTCCAGATGATATTATTTTAGATGAAGAGTGATGGAAATCCGTTCAGGATCCAAAATACTATGGCCGTGGTATTAAAAGAAAAACAGGAAGGGAGAGAAGTGCAATGAAGAAAAAATTAATTCTTGCAGGAACCGTTCTTATGGGAGCAGGACTTGCTCTTGCCGGATGTGGAGATTCCTCAAAAACTTCTGACGGCAAAACAAAGATAGAAATGGTTCAGTACAAACCGGAGGCAGTCAAAGCCTTCGAAAAGATGGAAGAGAAATTTAACGAAACCCATGATGACATCGAACTGACGATTGAATCACCGAATGAGGCAATGACAATCCTCAAGACAAGATTTATCAAGGAAGATCAGCCGGATATCATTGGAATTGGTGGAGATGTGAACTATTCCAATTTCCTGGATTCTGATATGCTGGTGGATATTTCAGATTTTGATGGTCTGAAAGACATCAAACAGTCCTACTTAGATATCGATAAAAACCTGGAATTTATTCCGGAAGATGGTACTTACGCAGTTCCGTATGTGGCAAATGCAGCAGGAATCCTTTATAACAAAGAAATGTTCGAAGAAAATGGCTGGGAGATCCCGACAACCTGGGATGAATTCATAGAACTTCTGGATACAATCCAGGCTTCAGGACAGCTTCCTTTGTACTTTGGTTTTAAGGATACATGGACCTGTCTTGCACCGTGGAATGCCATGGCGTGTGACCTCTCACCGGCAGATGTCTGCCAGCAGGTCAACAAAGGAACGACAACTTTTTCAGAAGAATACAGAGAGCTTGCCGACAAGATCATCCAGCTGCTTCCATATGCACAGAATGATCCATATGCATTCAGCTACAACGATGCCTGCACTGCTTTTGCAAGAGGGGAATCTGCAATGTACTGTATCGGAAGTTACGCAGTTCCGCAGATTCTGTCTGTGAATCCGGATATGCAGATTGATTCCTTCGTATTTCCGGCAAATGACAATGCAGACGAACAGGTGCTGAATTCTGGTGTAGACCTTCAATTTTCGGTTATGAAGGACTGCAAAAATAAAGAAGCCGCTTATGAAGTTCTGCGATTTATGCTTGAGGATGAAAATATTCAGATTTACCTGGACGAGCAGAATGCAGTTCCATGCAAGGAAGGTGACTTTGAACTTCCGTCCATGCTTGACGGCGTGAAAGAATACATCGAAAACGACAAAATGACAGACTACCAGGATCACCATTATCCGTCAGAAATGGCCGTAGATGCAATGATCCAGACCTATCTTATGGATGGTGACGCAGACAGCTTCCTTGCGAAATTCGATAAAGACTGGATACGCTACAACCGTGACCTGATACGAAAAGTCCAGAAGTATGAGGAAGAACATGGAGAGGGAGGAAATGAATCATGAAAGGAAATGAAAGAAAACGTACATTTATGCTGATCACCATTCCGGTGCTCATCCTGTTTTTTGCCTTTAATACACTGCCGCTGATCAAAGGCTTCATCTACAGCTTTACGAACTTCAAGGGATATGGAAGTTACGAATGGGTAGGACTCAGAAACTATATTGACCTCTTTCAGGATGCACGCGTAGGAAAATCTTATCTGTTTACGTTTAAATTTGCAATCGTGGCAACGATCATTGTCAATGTGATAAGTCTGATCCTTGCACTTGGTCTGAACAGCAAGATCCGTGCAAAAAGTGCACTCCGTGGAATCTATTTTATCCCGAATGTTCTCGGAGGACTTGTTGTAGGCTATATTTTCAGTTTTATTTTCACATATATTCTCCCGACGATCGGAGAAAACCTGGGAATTGGATTTCTCAAAAGCAGTATGCTTGCGAGCACAAAGTCAGCATGGTTTGCAATCGTAATTGTTGCAGCATGGCAGGCAATCGCCATGAACACGATCATCTATATCTCAGGTCTGCAGACCGTTCCGGAGGATGTTTATGAGGCAGGCGCGATCGACGGTGCAACCGGATGGAGCAAGTTCAAAAACCTTACTTTTCCGCTGATCATTCCTTTTTTTACCATAAATATGGTTCTCTGCATGAAAAACTTCCTCATGGTATTCGACCAGATCATGTCTTTGACAAAGGGTGGTCCGGCACAGAGTACAGAGTCTATTTCCTATCTTATTTACAGAAACGGAATGGATGGAGGACAGTTTGGTTTCCAGAGTGCGAATGCAGTACTTTTCTTCGTAGTCATTGTTGCAATTTCTGTATTCCAGCTTACATTTATGAATAAAAAGGAGGAACAGTTATAATGAAAAAGAACAGTCAGATGCCAGGCAAAACCAACTGGCCGGTTACAATCCTTTTGATCCTTGGATGTATCACGATCTTTTTTCCATTATATATGGCAGTGATCATTGCATTCAAAAAGCCGTCCGAGATGACAAATGATATTGCAGGAGCACTTTCCCTGCCGTCCTCCTGGAGCTTTTCGAATTTTACAGAAGCAATGAAAGTCACAGATTTCTGGAATTCTCTTGGAAACTCTCTGCTGATCACAATTGTGACAGTGGTACTTGCCATTCTGATTCATTCTATTGCCGGATATGCGATCGGAAGAAACATGGCAAACAGCAAATTTTATAAATTTTCTTATCTTTATATCGTGAGCGGTATGTTCGTTCCATTCGCGATCCTGATGATGCCGCTTGTAAAACAGACTTCTCAGATGGGAATCGGAAACAGGGTTGGTGTGATCGTGCTTTATGTGGTATTCTATATGCCAATGAATCTTCTTCTGTATTCCGGTTATCTCAAAAATATTCCGATGGCACTGGAAGAAGCTGCAAAAGTAGACGGTGCAAGTACATGGAAGACCTATTGGAGTATTGTTTTCCCGATCATGAAGCCAATGCATGCGACAGTGGCAGTTTTAACTGCACTTGGAACATGGAATGATGTTATGACCCCACTCGTCATGATGTCCGGAACCGGTAAAAACACACTTCCACTTGCACAGTTGAATTTCCAGACACAGTTTGGAACAAATTATAACCTCGCCTTTGCATCCTACCTGCTGGCACTGATACCAATTGTGATTTTCTATCTGGTATGCCAGAAGCAGATACTTAACGGTGTTGTCAATGGAGCGGTAAAATAAACTTAATCATGAACTTATCAAAAGGAGAAGACATCTATGGCAATCGTATTTGACAAAGAAAACAGACTGTTCACCCTGTGCACAAAGAACAGCATGTACCAGATGAAAGCGGACGACAAAGGAATCCTGCTTCACACCTACTATGGAAGAAAAACAGACATTTGTGATTACTCCTATCTGATCCAGAGAAGAGATCACGGTTTTTCCGGAAATCCGGACGAGGCAGCAGGGGACAGGACATACTCCACAGATACTCTGCCGCAGGAATATTCTTCTTTTGGAAGCGGAGACTATCGTGAGAGTGCACTCGATATCCGCTATGACAATGGAACAAGAACTCTGGGACTTCGCTATGAAGGCTATGAGATCATCAAGGGAAAATATTCCATTCCGGGACTTCCGGCAATGTATGCAGACGAAAACGAGGCAGAGACTCTCGTGATCACTCTTCGTGATGATGTGCAGGATGTCAGAGTAAAACTGTACTATGGAGTTGTGAAAGACCTGGATGTCATCACAAGAAGTGTCAGCGTGGAAAACCACGGTCAGGCACCGGTTCAGCTTGAGCGTGTGATGTCCCTCTGCCTGGACCAGCCGTATGGAGACTGGGACTGGATGACTTTTTATGGAAAACATGAGATGGAGAGACAGCTTTCCAGAACTCCGCTCCACCACGGCGTGCAGTCTGTCGGAAGTCTTCGCGGTGCATCCAGCCATCAGTACAACCCATTTGTAATGCTGGCAGATAAAAATGCGACAGAAACTTCAGGAGAGTGTTATGGATTTTCGTTTCTGTACAGCGGAAACTTCCTCGCAGCAGCAGAAAAAGACCAGTTTGACCAGACCAGACTGATCATGGGGATCCATCCGGAAAATTTTGAGTTCCTTCTGAGAGAAGGCGAGATTTTCCATGCACCGGAAGTCATGATGGTATACAGCGCAGAGGGCTTCGAAAAAATGTCAAACTGCTACCACAAGGCAGTCCGTGAGCATGTATGCAGAGGCAGGTTCAAACTGGAACGCAGACCGGTCCTCATCAACAACTGGGAAGGAACCTATTTCGATTTCACCGGTGAAAAACTCCTCGAGATGGCGAAAGAAGCAGCTTCCTGCGGTGTGGAACTGTTCGTCATGGACGATGGCTGGTTCGGAAAACGAGATGATGATAACAGCGGTCTTGGAGACTGGCAGGTAAACGAGAAGAAATTAGGCTGCACGTTAAGCGAGCTGGCAGAGCGCATCCATGGTCTTGGAATGAAATTCGGTATCTGGTACGAGCCGGAATGTGTATCAGAGGACAGTGACCTCTACCGTGCACATCCGGACTGGGCGTTTACCGTGCCGGGCAGAAGACCGAACCGTGGACGTAACCAGCTTGTGCTTGATTTTTCCAGAGAAGATGTCAGAAATCATATCTTTGATGAGATGACCAAGGTCCTGGACAAAGCGGATGTCGATTATCTGAAATGGGACTTTAACAGAAGCATCAGCGATATTTACTGTGCAGTACTTCCGGCAGAACGTCAGGGAGAGGTTCCGCACCGTTATGTGCTCGGACTGTATGAATTTCTGGACAGACTCGGAAAGAGATATCCGGATATGCTGATCGAAGGCTGCAGCGGAGGCGGCGGAAGATTTGATGCCGGAATGCTCCATTATACTTCTCAGATCTGGTGCAGCGATGACACCGATACGATCGAGCGTCTGAAGATCCAGTATGGAACTTCATTTGCTTATCCGGTCAGCGCAGTGGGATCTCATGTATCCGCCTGCCCGAACCATCAGACAGGACGTTTCGTACCGTTTGAGACAAGAGCAGCCGTAGCGATGGCAGGAACCTTCGGATATGAGCTGGACCCGGCGAAACTTTCAGAAGAAGAAAAAACGCAGATCCGTGGTCAGATCGAGGAATTTAAGAAATATTATGATGTGATACACTTTGGAGATTATTACAGACTGACCAATGCGATGGAGGAAGGCCCTTACGCGGCATGGGAGTTTGTAAGTGAAGACGGAAACGAAGCGCTTGTAAGTGTCGTGGCATCCAGAGTACGTGCAAACGACCCGGGAGTAAGGATCAGACTCCGCGGACTTAAAGAAAATCAGATGTATCTGGTAAATGGAGTGGAATATCCGGGCGGTGCGCTTATGCACGGCGGTATTCTTCTGGAAGAGGCAAAGAAAGAATACCAGAGCTGGAATTACCACATCACAGCGAAATAAACGAACTGCATATTAAGTTTTACAGGACAGAGAGACCGGGCAGACTGGTTTCTCTGTTTTTGCATTATATGGCGAAAAGCTGGCAATGTGGGAATCTTATCCTTGTCGAAGGAATTTCCTTTACCCTCCCGGGACTTTCATGTATAATAGAAAAAGACCGTAAAACATCAGTTCGACACAGATAACTTATGAACGTTTAACAGAAACAGGAGAAATTTTTAAATGAGTATATATGACACACTGAATCCGCCTCAGCAGGAGGCTGTTTTTCATACAGAGGGGCCTCTTCTGATCCTTGCAGGAGCAGGTTCCGGCAAGACGAGAGTGCTGACACACAGGATCGCCCACCTGATCGCTGACAAGGGCGTGAATCCATTCAACATCCTTGCGATCACCTTTACCAACAAGGCAGCACAGGAGATGCGAGAGCGTGTGGATAAGCTGACAGGAGCGGATGGAATGAGCGTCTGGGTTGCGACCTTCCACTCTACCTGCGTCCGCATCCTGCGCCGCTATATTGACAGGCTTGGATATGACAATCGTTTCACCATTTATGACAGCGATGACCAGAAGACTCTGATGAAGGAGATCTGCCGCAAATTAAATATCGACACCAAGAAATACAAGGAGAGGTCTCTTCTTGCACAGATCTCCCATGCCAAGGACGAGATGATCACACCGGATGAGATGGAGATGAATGCAGGAGGAGATTTTAACCAGAAAAAAGTAGCCCAGGTCTACCGCGAATACCAGGCTGCACTCAAGAGCAACAATGCCCTGGATTTTGACGATCTGCTGGTCAAGACCGTAGAGCTTTTTCAGAACTGCGGGGATGTCCTGGAGTCCTATCAGGAGAAATTCCGCTATATCATGGTGGATGAGTATCAGGATACCAACACCGTACAGTTTAAGTTCGTGAGCCTTCTTGCGGCGAGATACGGGAATTTATGCGTAGTAGGTGATGATGACCAGTCCATCTACAAATTCCGCGGAGCCAACATTGGCAACATCCTTGGATTCGAGCGGGTTTTCCCGGATGCGAAGGTGATCCGCCTGGAACAGAACTACCGTTCCACCAAGAACATCCTGAATGCGGCGAATGAGGTGATCGCCAACAATGCAGCACGTAAGGAGAAACGTCTCTGGACGGAGAATCCAGAGGGAGAGAAACTTCACTTCCGCCAGTTTATGAACGGATTTGAGGAAGCAGAATACGTGATCGGAGATATTGCAAAGAAAAAGAGAGAACATCTGGCAGATTACAGAGAGTGTGCGATCCTCTACAGAACCAATGCACAGTCCCGTCTGTTTGAAGAGAAGTGCCTGAAGGCAAATATCCCATACAAGATCGTAGGAGGGATCAACTTCTACGCGCGTAAAGAGATCAAAGATCTGCTCTGCTATCTCAAGACGATCGATAACTCCGCAGACGATCTGGCAGTCAGACGTATCCTGAATGTACCGAAACGAGGAATCGGTGCAACGACTGTAGGACGTGTGCAGGATTATGCGGATTACATGAATGTGAGCTTTTATGATGCTCTGAGAGTGGCAGAGGAAGTCCCATCCATCGGAAGGAGCCTGAACAAGATTGAGGGATTTGTTACCTTTATCCAGTCACTCAAGAGCAAGGCACAGGCATACAGCGTTACAGAGATCCTGGAAGAAGTGATCGACCTCACCGGATACGTGGATGAACTCAAAGCAGAGGATACAGAGGAATCCAGAGCAAGGATCGAGAACATCGACGAGCTGATCTCCAAGACTGTTTCCTATGAGGAAGCAATGAAGGCAGAGGGCAGAGAAGCAACACTTTCCGGATTCCTGGAGGAGATCGCATTGATCGCAGATATTGATACAGTAGATCCGGATCAGGATTACGTTCTGCTCATGACTCTGCACAGTGCCAAGGGACTGGAATTCCCGTATGTTTACCTTGCAGGCATGGAGGATGGAATGTTCCCGAGCAGCATGTGTATCTTCTCAGATGATCCTACAGATATGGAGGAGGAGCGCAGGCTCTGCTATGTGGGGATCACAAGAGCAATGAAAGAACTGACCTTGACCAGTGCCCGCCAGCGCCTGGTCCGCGGAGAGACACAGTACAACAAAGTATCCAGATTTGTCCGTGAGATTCCGAGGGAACTGGTAGAGCTTGGAACGACCATTCAGGAACATAAGCCGTCCATGCAGGAGACACCATCCCCTAAGAACAGCTACATGCAGATGCGTCAGACCTTCCGCGCGAAACCGTTTGAAGCACAGAACTTCAAAGTCACCAAGGCGGCATCACTGGATTACGGCGTAGGAGACACCGTCCGTCATATCAAATTTGGCGTTGGTATCGTCAGGGATATCGTAGAAGGCGGCAGAGATTATGAAGTAACCGTAGATTTTGACAAGGTCGGAGTCAAAAAAATGTTTGCAGGATTTGCAAAGTTGAAGAAAATCTGACCTTTTTCTTAAGAATTCTTAATGTTTTCGGACTTTGGTTGCTTACCCGGTCCGAGGATGATATACTGTTTACATGAGAAAGATGAAGGGAGTATATAATGAAGAAAGTTATGAAAGGTATCACCAGGATACTCCCGGCTTATGGAGTCTTTCCACTTATTTTTTCTTTTGTATTTAATTGTCTTGTTTATTCCGGCTCCAGAATGATCGCAGGCGGATGGTATCACCACAATATCGAGACCGGCGTGGACAGAAGCCTTCCTTTTGTCCCGCAGTTTCTTGTGATCTATTTCGGCTGCTATCTTTTCTGGGCTGTCAATTATATTCTGATTGCCAGGCAGGATCGACGCAGTGTGTACCAGTTTTTTACAGGGGATTTTATATCAAGATGTATCTGCCTTGGCTTTTTTCTTGCATACCCCACAACAAATACACGACCATTGATCACAGACGGCGGCTTATGGAACCAGGCAACACTCTGGCTGTATTCCATAGATGCGGCAGATAACCTGTTCCCGTCTATCCACTGTCTTGTGAGCTGGTTCTGCTATCTTGGCATTCGCGGAAGAAAAGAGATTCCGGTATGGTATCAGAGAGTATCCATGGTCATCGCAGTCCTTGTATTTGCATCGACACTTCTGACGAAGCAGCATGTGATCGTTGATGTGGCAGGCGGTATTCTTCTGGCAGAACTGTGTTTCTTTATCGGAAGGAAGACACAACTGTACAGGATCTATGAGAAACTTGGCAGCAGGATCGAGAAAAAGATCCTGAAGATTACAGAAGGGTAAGCTGCGTATGAACAAAACAAAAAAGATAATTTTTAATACGATATTTCTGGTCGTAGTATTTGGGCTGACGATCTATGGTGTCTTTCATGGAGAGGACTTGGGGGCAGTCATGGATGCGATTCAGAGCGCAGACAAGATCTGGCTTCTGCCGGGAGTGGCACTGGTAGCTTTTTTTATATGGGGTGAATCGATCATCATCTGGTATATGATGCGTTCCTATGGGATCCATCTCAGGAAAAGAGTCTGTTTTCTGTTTTCATCGGTAGGTTTTTTCTTCAGCTGTATCACGCCGTCTGCAAGCGGCGGACAGCCGATGCAGATCTACTATATGAAGAAAGAAAAGATTTCAATCCCAGTGGCAACAGTGATCCTGATGATCGTTACGATCACTTACAAGTTTGTGCTGGTGGCGATCGGAGTCGGGATCGCGGTCTTTGGCAGAGGTTTTCTGCATCGCTATCTGACCGGGATCATGCCGATCTTTTATCTGGGACTGGCGTTGAATATTTTTTGTGTTACGTTCATGACAGTGCTGGTGTTTCATCCGGATCTTGCCAGAAACTTTCTGGTAAAGGGTCTTAAGATCCTGGAGAAACTGCATATTGTCCGCAAAAAACACAGCAGACTTAAGAAACTCGAAGATTCTATGGATACTTACAGAGAGACTGCTGCGTATTTGCGAGATCATCCGCGGGTGATCTTTCATGTGATCCTGATCACGTTTGCACAGAGAATGGCTCTGTTTGCGGTTACCTGGTTTGTGTACCGGGCTTTTTCGCTCAGTGGAACGGGATTCTGGACGGTCCTGTTTCTGCAGGCGGTGATTTCTGTTTCTGTTGACATGCTACCCCTTCCGGGAGGAATGGGAATCAGCGAGACACTGTTCCTGAATATTTTTGTGCCTGTTTTTGGAAGCCTTCTGCTTCCTGGAATGGTACTGAGCAGGGGACTGGGATACTATGGGGAACTCTTTATCAGTGCGTTTTTTACAGTAATAGCGCAGCTGACGATAGGTCAGAAAACAAATGAAAAACAGGGGTAGTATGAATGATTGGATTTTATGATTATACAGTAGTGGTAACGTACATAAGCCTGATCTCTTCGATCATGGGCATGTTTTTTGCAATAGATGGGAAATTGCCGCTGGCAGTGTTCTGCCTTGCATTTTCAGGATTATGTGATATGTTTGACGGCAAGATCGCCCGGACAAAAAAGAACCGGACAGATGATGAGAAGGCTTTTGGGATTCAGATCGATTCCCTCTGCGATATTGTCTGTTTTGGCATTTTTCCGATCATTCTGGGATACCAGCTTGGAATGTGCAAGATCTACAGTCTGATGATCCTTGCTTTTTATGGTGTGGCAGGCGTGATCAGGCTGGCATATTTTAACGTAATGGAAGAAAAGAGACAGAGCGAGACAAGCGAGAACCGTAAATATTATCAGGGACTTCCGATCACATCCATGTCTGTGATCATGCCGCTTCTGTTTATGGTTTCGGTGTTTTTCCCGGGATTCCGTTATTTCCTCGTATGTCTTCATATTGCGATGCTGCTGGTAGGATTTCTTTTTATCCTGAATTTCCGTTTCCGCAAGCCGACAAACCGAGAGTTGGTCATACTGGTAGCAGTTGTGGCTGTGGCAGTTCTTTTTATCCTTCTCTACAAAGAAGGATGGTGGGCAAAATATAATCTTTACAGAATACAAAAACTGAAAGGAGCCTGAGCCATGCGATACACGGCAGACCGTCAGGGGCATAAATGGGAGGAAAGCACCGGTCAGGATAAATTCCTGGAGAAGCTTTATGGAAGTGCAGCGGGGAGATGTCTGCTGAAGCCGCTGGTGTCACCGTCAGTTTCGAAACTTGGCGGCAGGTTTCTGGATTCCGGGATTTCTACTCTGGCAATCGATCCTTTTATCAGAAAAGCCGGAATCAATATGAAAGATTATGAGCCGCGGAGATATCGTTCTTATAATGACTTTTTTACGAGAAAGCTTCGGAAAGGCGCGCGCACGATCGACATGGATGAGACACACTTTATCAGCCCATGTGACTGTCGGCTGAGTGTTTATCCGGTCAGTGAGCAGACAAAAGTTACGATCAAGCATACACGATATACGGCAGGAAGCCTTCTTCGGAGTGAAACACTTGCGAGGCGGTTTGCAGGTGGATATCTGTGGGTGTTCCGACTCAGTGTGGATGATTATCATCGTTATATCTATGTCGACAGTGGCAGGGAATCGGTGAGAAGGAGGATACCAGGGGTTCTGCATACAGTGAATCCGGCCGCAAATGATGTATATTCTATTTATAAGGAAAATACGCGGGAGTATTCACTTATGAAGTCCGAGCATTTCGGAACGCTCCTGATGATGGAAGTTGGTGCATTGATGGTCGGAAAGATTGAAAACCACCCGGTATGTGACCATGTGGACCGCGGTCAGGAGAAAGGGAACTTCGCATTTGGCGGGTCAACGATCATTTATATGACGCAGAAAGGATGCGTGGTTCCAGATCAGGATCTGCTGACGAATTCACAGGAAGGTGTGGAGACAAAGGTTCAGATAGGCAGTAAGATAGGCAGTGCACCTTTTCTGGAGAAAGGATGAGAATTTTTCGCGGATTTTTGAAGTAACTTTTTTATAGAACATATGGTAAAAATTTCAGAATAGTGATATACTATGTTCTATAAAAATTGACATCGAGCGAGAGGATGGTGCGTACAATGAATCTGAATAATTTAAACATGAATGCCAAAATCGAGGAATTACTCTCTACCCTGAACAAGAAAGAAGAAGAAAAAGAGAAAAACACAGTTCTCTGGGTGCTGGCAATCATCGGTGCAGTTGCAGCAGTAGCAGGTATCGCATTTGCAGTTTACCGCTTCTTCACACCAGATTATCTGGAGGATTTTGAAGAAGATTTCGACGACGACTTTGATGATTATTTCGAGGACGAAGAAGAGTAAGCAGGCTACGGTGAAAAGTAACTTGGATTTTGAGCAGCTCCGGCAGATAACCGGGGCTGTTTTACTGTAAATATAAGAATAAAATGAGGAATATAAAATGAAAAAAGGTGAAATTTACGAAGGCATTATAGAAAAAGTAGACTTTCCAAACAAAGGATATGTCCAGGTGGATGATCAGAAAGTCCTGATCAAGAACGGAATCCCGGGTCAGAATGTACGGTTCATGATCCAGAAGAAACGCTCCGGCAGGGCGCAGGGACGCATCATGGAAGTTCTGGAGAAATCCCCGCTTGAGACAAGAGAGCCGGTATGCAGCAACTTTCCTGCATGCGGCGGATGCATGTACCAGACAATGTCCTACGAGAATCAGCTTGAGATGAAGGACAGACAGATCCGTGAGCTTCTGGAAGATGCACTCATCCAGGGCGGACAGACAGACGCAGAAGGTAAGGCTGATTTTGAATGGGAAGGAATCCACGGAAGCCCGATCGAATTTGGGTACCGCAACAAGATGGAATTTTCCTTTGGTGATGAATACAAGGACGGACCGCTTTCTCTCGGTCTGCACAAGAAGGGTAGCACTTATGACATCTTAAACACGGACGACTGCAGACTGGTCCATAAGGATATGACAGATATCCTGACCTGTGTACGCACATTTTTTCAGGAAAAAGGTGCTTCCTATTATCGTAAACTCCAGCATGTGGGCTATCTCCGCCATTTGATGCTGAGACGTGGCGTGACCTCCGGCGAGATCCTGGTACATCTTGTCACTACCAGCCAGGAAGAATACGATCTGGAACCACTCAAAGAACAGCTTCTGGCACTGCCGCTGGAAGGAAGGATCGTCGGGATCATGCACATCATCAACGATTCGCTTTCTGACGTGGTCAAGAGCGATGAGACAAGGATCCTTTACGGACAGGACTATTTTTATGAGACACTGCTTGGGCTGAAATTCCGCATCAGTACATTTTCTTTCTTCCAGCCGAACTCACTGGCAGCCGAAGTTCTTTATAACGTTGTCAGAGACTACATCCAGAATACCAGTGGAATGGAAGTTTTTGACCTGTACAGCGGAACCGGAACGATCGCCCAGCTCCTCGCGCCGGTGGCAAAAGAAGTGATCGGTGTCGAGATCGTGGAAGATGCCGTGGAAGCAGCGAGAGAGAATGCGAAACTCAACGGTCTTGATAACTGCAGATTTATCGCCGGTGACGTTCTTAAGGTCCTCGATGACCTGACCGAGAAACCGGACGTGATCGTTCTTGATCCGCCGCGCGACGGAATCCATCCGAAAGCACTGCCGAAGATCCTTTCCTACGGCGTAAACCGCATCGTCTACGTCTCCTGCAAAGCTACCAGCCTCGCCAGAGACCTCGAAGCCTTTCTTCAGGCAGGCTACCGTCTTGAGAAAGCCTGTTGTGTAGACCAGTTCTGCGAAACCGTGTGGACGGAAGCAGTCGCAGTATTTGTAAAAGATTGAGAAAACCAGGAAATCATTGGGAACGGAATAAATTTCCGTTCCCGGTGGTTTCTTTTTTTGCGAAAACATATTGACATTTCTATGCAAGATGGTATAATACAATCAAACATATGAATAAGTGTTCATATAAAAACGTGAATAAAACATCTATGAAGAAAAAGGAGATCACCACTATGAAGAAATCTTACAAAATCGAAGTTGACTGCGCAAACTGTGCAAACAAAATGGAAGAAGCTGCCAAGAACACAGCAGGTGTTAAGGCTGCAAGCGTAAACTTCATGATGCTCAAAATGAAAGTAGAATTCGAAGAAGGCCAGGATCCGGACAGCGTTATGAAAGAAGTCCTCAAGAACTGCAAGAAAGTTGAAGACGACTGCGAGATTTACTTATAAGAACAATGAGAATGCTCTGCTGCGGATGCGGCAGGGCATCTTTATCAAATGGGTGAAGGAGGAGAGAACATGAACAAAAAGCAGAAAAAAATGCTGACCCGCATCATCATAGCTTTCGTACTGATCGCAGTACTGTCCGTGCTTCCAGTTGACGGCTATCTGGAATTTGCACTTTACATGATCCCATATCTTGTGATCGGCTATGATATCCTGATCAAAGCATTCAAGGGAATCCGCAACAAACAGGTATTTGACGAGAACTTCCTGATGGCAGTAGCAACTATCGGAGCAATCCTTCTGAAGGATTACAAAGAAGGCACAGCCGTTATGCTGTTCTACCAGATCGGCGAGCTTTTCCAGAGCTATGCGGTCGGCAAGAGCCGCCGCAACATCACCGAACTGATGGATATCCGCCCGGACTACGCCAATATCGAAAACGATGGTAAACTGGAAAAAGTTGACCCGGATGAAGTTGAGATCGGTTCCATCATCGTCGTACAGCCAGGTGAAAAAGTCCCGCTCGACGGTGTGATCGTAGAAGGAACCACAACCCTCAATACCAGTGCACTGACAGGTGAAAGTCTTCCGCGAAGTGCAAAACCAGGTGATGAGATCATCAGCGGCTGCATCAACATGACAGGCGTGCTCAAGATCAGAACAACCAAAGAATTTGATGAATCTACCGTTTCCAAGATCCTGGAACTGATCGAGGAATCCAGTTCCCGTAAATCCAGATCCGAAAACTTTATCTCCAAATTTGCCCGCTATTATACCCCGGCAGTCTGCTACGGTGCGCTCGCACTTGCAGTCCTGCCGCCGATTGTAAACCTTGTGATCCTTCACAATCCTGCAATGTGGAGCCAGTGGATCTACCGTGCACTGACCTTCCTTGTAATCAGCTGCCCGTGTGCACTTGTGATCAGTATCCCGCTGAGTTTCTTTGCCGGAATCGGCGGGGCCAGCAACGCAGGTGTCCTGGTCAAAGGCTCCAACTATCTGGAGACTCTGTCCGAGACAAAATACGTCGTATTTGACAAGACCGGTACTCTGACCAAGGGTGTATTCGAAGTAGCAGGTGTCCATCACAACACCATGGAACAGTCCAAAATCCTCGAGTACGCAGCACTTACAGAAAGCTTTTCCTCACATCCGATCAGCCGCAGCCTCAAAACTGCCTACGGCAAAGAGATCAATCAGAACCGCGTGACAGATGTAGAGGAGATCAGCGGCAACGGTGTTACAGCAAAAGTAGACGGAACTCCGGTTGCAGTCGGAAATGTTAAGCTGATGAAGCGCATCGGCGTAGAAGCAGTAGAGTGCCATCAGGTAGGAACTGTCATCCACGTGGCGATTGACGGAGCTTATGCAGGCCACATCCTGATCTCCGATGTTCCGAAACCGACTTCCAAAGATGCAATCGCAAACCTTAAGAAAAACGGTATCAAAGAAACCGTCATGCTGACAGGTGATATTGACAGAGTTGCACAGCAGGTTGCCGGTGAACTTGGTGTCGACCGTGTATACAGCGAACTCCTTCCGGCTGACAAAGTAAGCAAAGTAGAAGAACTTCTCGCGAAAAAATCAGAAAAAGAGAAACTTGCCTTCGTTGGTGACGGAATCAACGATGCACCGGTACTTTCCAGAGCAGACATCGGTATCGCAATGGGAGCTATGGGTTCCGACGCTGCGATCGAGGCAGCCGATGTGGTCCTGATGGATGACGACCCGATGAAGATCGTCAAGGCGATCCGTATCGCAAAGAAATGTATGCGTATCGTATATGAGAATATTTATTTTGCGATCGGTATCAAAGTGATCTGCCTGATCCTGGGTGCAGTTGGTATTGCAAACATGTGGGTAGCGATCTTTGCAGATGTCGGAGTCATGGTGCTTGCAGTCCTGAATGCGATCCGTACCCTTTTTGTAAAACGTCTGTAAAAAGAAATTATAAGAAAGAGAGACTGTTTATGGCAGAAGAGAAAGAAGAAATAACCTGCGAATGCCAGGAAATCCACGAAGATCTGCTTAAGATCGTGAATGAGACCATGCCGGATGAAGAAGAACTTTATGATCTGGCAGATCTCTTCAAGGTTTTTGCAGACTCTACCCGTATCCGTATTCTGTTTGTCTTGTTTGAATCCGAAGTCTGTGTCTGCGATCTGGCAAAAGTCCTGAATATGACCCAGTCCGCAGTGTCCCATCAGCTTCGCATCCTTAAGCAGAACAAGCTCGTAAAGAACCGAAGAGAGGGAAAATCCATCTTTTATTCCCTGGCAGATGACCATGTCAGAATGATTATATCCATGGGAAGAGAGCATATCTTAGAGTAAGATTTCATAGTAAGAATAAAGCAAATGTCGGCATATGTCTGCCCGAAACAGACACATGCCGGCATTTTTTGTATAGTCAAAATCAGAAGAATAAGGTAAGATAAAGGAAGAAATCTGTAGCGGAAATGGATGATCCGCAGATACCACACAAGAGAAAGAGATGACGATCATGGACTATTTATCAAATAATGTAGCAGTAAATTTAAAGAGATTCCGCCAGTACAGAGGCATGAGCCTCGATCAGATGGCTGAAAGGACAGGAGTCAGCAAGAGTATGCTGGCACAGATCGAAAGAGGTCAGGCAAATCCATCTATTGGTGTTCTGTGCAAGATCACAGTCGGTCTCCAGATCGAATTTGAGGATCTGATCCAGACACCAAAAGTAATGGATTCGCCAGAAGGAAGCACTCCAGGTGCCAGACCTTCCATAAAAGCAGTGATCTTTGACATTGATAATACTTTGTACAGTTATGACAAAAACCACATTTATGGAATGAAAGCCCTCACCGACTACTGTGAGAGTGCGTTTGGAAAGTCAGCGGAAGAAACTCTTGCATGCTACAAAAAAGCCGGACAGATCATGATCGACAGGATCGGCGGCGATGTAGCAGCGATCCATAACCGCCTGCTCCGCACGCAGGGGATGCTTGAACTCTGGGAAAAACCAGTCTTTCCACATGCCCGCAATATGTATCATGCATATTGGGACACCCTGATCCGCCAGTCACAGCCGGTCCCTGGAGTGATTGATTTCCTCAAAGAACTCAAAAAACGCGGTGTCCGCACCGGAACAGGAACCGACATGACTGCCTATATCCAGTATAAGAAACTGGAATCCCTCGGTGCTGCACCATATATTGATTTTATGGTCAGCAGCGAAGAGGCCGGCGTTGAGAAACCACATCCACACCTTTTTGAGATCTGCGTGGAAAAATCCGGCGTACAGGCAGTTGAGTGTGCATTTATCGGTGATAATTATAAGAAAGATGTGGAAGGTGCATGCAACAGTGGTCTGCGCGGTATCTGGTACACGCAGGAACAGGAACCGGAACATGAAACAGACTATCCAATCATACGATCATTTACAGAAGTTGATATTGATCATTTCTTGAAATAATGACCGATTTAGCTATTGGATTCTTTTCTCGATGCAGGAAGCGGATATTGGAAAATGCGAAGGGACATATTGAAGTAATGTTGTTGTGCATGTATAATTGTCTGTAAATGATACAGCATTCGGCAAGAGAAACGAAGGAGTAAAGGCACATGTGGAAATGTATACGTTGTGAAAAGGAAAATAAAGATACAGCAGAAATCTGTACAGAATGCGGGCATGGCAGAACAATGGATTATGTACAGCATAGAACACTGTCCAAGATTTCTGCGAAGCTGGCAAAAAACTGGAAAATATCCCGCAATACTGAAAAGGAAATAGAAAAACTCAATAACGAAAATCGGAAAAAGATACAGGATCTGAAAAAAAAGTATCGTCAGACGCAGCTGCAAGCCAAAAAAGACGCAACAAGAAAAAATGCAGAGGAAGTTATTCAGAAAAAACTGAGCAGCTTAAGAAGTTCTGTGGCATTTATGAAGGATGAAATTTCAAAAGAGCAAGATGAAATAAATACATTGCATGGGACTATAGAAGAACGTACTAAACTGATAGACAAAGATGCCAAGGCAGACAAGATACTAACTACTATAGCATGGATTATTACAATATCTTTGTTTTTGTATATAGTCTATAGATATGGATTTGGTGGACGATGGGCTGCGGTTGGAGAATTTTTTGGCGGTATGTCTGACTGGGTCAAGGTTTGGGGAACATTGAGTATAGGAGATATACTGAAGTGTGTTTTGGTGATAATTGTGTTTGGGGGGATAATACTGTTTGCTATTGCAATATCTGGTATTTGGTTATTAGCTGCTGTTCCTGCTGGAATTATTGGTCTAATTATAGAGTTACTTATTGGAAGATTTATAGGAACAGTAAGTGATGAGACACTGAAACAGGCAAAAACTGAACGCGACAACGCCCAGAATTCAATTGACAAAAAGAAAAACGAAATCAACTCCATCTATCAAAAGATAGCTTCTTCACAGAAACAGATAAGTAAAATTGAGAGCAGCATGAGTACTTTGACCGATAATCTGTCACGAGTATTGCCAGAGCATATGTCAGAAGAATTGGAACGATGGACCCGATGAGGTAATAAAGTAGATTTTATATTCTGTATGAGTAGAAAATTCAGAAAGACACATTTCAGTCCCCGCGGTGAAAGCTGTGGGGATTTTTGTCGATGAAGAGTGATTGTGTCAAAGACAGGTGAGTGACAGCACTTATCTGTTTTTTTTATCCAATTCTAAAATGAGCAGGTACATGTTGAACTGTTGAATAACTGC